>VGCI01000003.1 GCA_016870095.1 Alphaproteobacteria bacterium
AGATGCACACCGGGCAGTTGTTCCTGCAACAAAATGCTCCATTAACCGTAATTGCTTAGACCAACTTATTCGACTCTTTCTCATGCAACCCTTTATAACACTTCTTGGCGTTATCTAGGACAGCCCCAGATTTAATTAAAAATCACTATAATAAACTTTTTGCAGAACAAAAATTTACTTTTCAAAATGATGGGGAAATTTGGGAAGTGAGCGTCGCTGAGGTAGATCCCAGATTGGATATTAAAGCAATTAATGACTCCAAATTATCTTATTTTTTTAATCATACATCAGATTGGTGTATTGTTGATTTTATTATGGAAAAAAGCATAGAGTGTAAATTTGGAACCATATTGATAGACCCACAAAAAATATTAACTCTTAATTTTACTCAACAATATTGGATACCTCCAGGAATTTAAAAGAGCGTGTTCAGCCATAATGTCTCAATGCTCAGTTAAGCAACAAACTCTAGTTGGTATCTTCTTGCAATGATTACCTCAAACCTTAAGATGTTGTCTGATCTGTTCCCTTTGCATTATTTCCTGTTGTTCTTGTATTTGTTTCTCTTGCTGCATTTGAGTTTTTGATTCTGGTGTATCTCCTTGGGGCTTTTCTTTTTGAAGTTGGGCTGAGAATTCCTCATAGGCCTTGATGGAAATATCAGCAGTTGTTGGAAAACTATGGTCTTTGATGGCTTGTTCTACAAACAACTCCCCCGCGATCTTGGTGAGTTGCTCAGCCATTTTGCTGATGGTACCCTTATCGGCATCGGTTGGATTGCGTCCATATCGTTCAGAGAAGTGAAAGAACTGGCACACCGCTTGGTACTTTTCATGGTTCTCCACTTCAAACTTAGAGCGTGCTTCAGATAGCCCTTCGCTAATTTTAAACAAATCATTCGAACGCTTTTCCTCCGAATGATCAAACGAGCGATAAGGCTCTTGTGGGGGCTTTGTTTCTACTGGTTCATACAAAAATTTTGTAAGTGCTTCCTTAGCTGTGACTTTCACAGCGTTCCACAAGTCACGTCCTTGCTGTAGTTTTTGGGCTGACCACAGAATCTTCACATCGGCTTTAAGCTGTATTTGAACCTCATTTTCATTGAGATAGTCCAAGCCCGATATCTTTTCTTGAATACGCGATAGACGATCGACGTACTTCTCAGGACGCCAGAAGTCTAGGGAAGACCCAAAGACCTCAAGCGTTTGACGATGACGGCTCATACCAACATAAGTGAGATTACGATACTGTTCGTAGGACGCGAGCATCTTCACATGATCGACACTTATGCCTTGAGTTTTATGGATTGTGGTTGCCCAACCATTATCGATATAGGGATAGAGTTTAGGAGCAAATGACACAACCTTATCAGAGTCATCGGTTTTAACCGTAATGTTATTCTGATCAATCTTTACAATCGTCCCCAGTGTCCCATTCTTAACTTTTAGCCCATTATCATTCCGCGTAAATAGAAGACGGTCTCCCTCAGCAAAAGTCTTATTCTCGTATGTTTCGATCTCCTTCCCAAAATCATCGTGAGATAGGTGACAGGTCTTGTAGGTAAAATCTTTTCCTGTAACTACTCCTTGCGCACGCATCATATTGCGGGCTTGTTGGTTTAAACTCGATACATCTTTGTTTGTGAAAGCTAACATGATATGTGATTGAGAAAGGTTGGCCTCTCGACTCCTAGCCCATGCCACGATCATGGCCTGCTTCGTCTCGAGCCGCGTATCCGCCACGGTGTCATAACTCATGGGGCGCAGGGTGTTTTCGACCCGTTTGATGAGCGCTTGGTGTTGGGATGGCTCTGTGGCTTTATCATAATCATATTTAAGCGTCCGGAGATTATTCATATAAACCCCGTGGTGCTCTAATTTATCCGCATATTGGTCAAGGTTCAGAAGAATATCCTGTACGGCGTCTTGCCGGATTTTCTGCCACTCACAATGCAGAGAGATATCAGGATGATTGACATCGGTCTTTTGATCATTAATATCGCGTTGTACCTCCCTATTTATATCATTCTGCATCTCCCTCCAAATCCGCCCCGATACCTGACGCGCCAAGCAAAACCTCTCAAGCGCATCCCTTTCCTTTCCCGGGGATTCATCAATGGTTTTAAAGATGCCTTTATCCTGGTAAATCTCCAGAGCTTTTCGGGTGTTAAGACTCCCAAAGAGGCGTGTTGCATCCCGCTGCCAATCCTCTTGTTGACGAACAATGGTCTCAAGAACAGCTGGTTCTACACGGTTTGTCAACAGACGAAATGCGGGACCAGCTTCGATGGCTTGCAGCTGGTTGGCATCCCCCATGGGGACAATCTTGGCACCAGCTTGTTCAGTAATATGCAGGAGTTGGGCGAATCTTCTGCTGTCCACCATCCCAGCTTCATCAAGAACAATCACAGATTTGTTCGATACCCGTTCACGTCCTTGTTCTTGCGCCCATAAAAACTTATGGACCGTCATAGAGCGTATCCCACACTGAGCCATATTGTCGGCCGCGCGCCCTGTGGGCGCCAATCCGATGACCTTGTATCCCGCTTGTTCCCAAGCATCCTTCGCTGCTTCAAGAGACGTTGTCTTTCCCGCGCCTGCAAATCCTACCACACAAGATATTTGTTCGCTGGAGAGCATATGGCGGATGGCCTTGTGTTGATCAATACTCAATCCTCCATAGGGCTCTAGCAACTTGTTTTGAGCAGCAATCGCACTTTCCACATACACGATATCAACTGGATGTGTTCTTTGTGCTGCAAAATTTTCAGCTCTTTGTACTAGGCCCGTTTCAACGCGCAACATTTCTCGTGTTGTAAAAACTTCTTCCCCCTTATACATATCCAATTGCACCAACTCAATCGATGTCTTGAGCCGGTTATAGAGGTCTTGAAATTGCTCTGGATCATCAATATACCGATTCAAGACCTTGGCAATGTCTTTTGCTGTAAATGTGGAATGATTCGATGTGACAATGGACAATACAAGTTCCGGGTTCTTGAGAATCTTGAATTGATTCTTCAACCTCACAATATCAAACATTTCCATCTTGTCAACTTTGTGAGTGCGGTGATTCTTATCATGGGGAGACACTCCCAGCTTCGGTTGGGGTTCCAAGTCTAAATCTCTATCAATATAAGATCTATGATCTACACGAATGTCGAACCCATGCTCCCTCAAAGCAGCATTTTGATACATGGCATATTGTTCACGCCATTCTTCAACCATTTCTGTCTTATCCCAATCTCTGACTTTATGAGAGCTAAAACCTTCTTCTGTTAATGCACGCGTAGAGAGGAGTACATGACAATGAGGTTTTTCTTCCCCTGTCTTCTCATCAATCTCAAAGTGGTAATTCATGATGGCGAGCATGCCCTTGGATACACAAGTGTCATGAATATATTTTCGCGCCCATTCAATATTTTGTTCTTTGGTAAGTTCTCGAGGCAAAGAGAATTCGATCTCTCGATAGACTCTCGCATCTTTACGTTTCTCAACACCTTCAAAAATATCTGACAATTTCTGTAATGCAGTTTGACGAGACGTTTTACATTCTTCTGAAAGTTCTTGTATCCACAATGGTGCATATTTTGAAAATAATATTTCAACGTTTTCTACATTATGTTTATTTCTATAATCATAGGTTTCACCATTACCTTGATCTATCAGCATTGACGCAGATCGATAGGCAAGCGCAGAGACGCATGAACGCCCACCATTCCTTGAGAAAACCTTAACCGTGAGATGGTAATTTGCCATAACTTCATTGTACATGAATTTAACAAAATTTATAAGATATGTCGCTTGCGAATAAGCGATATTGCAACACAATGTGTAAGCGCGCACTTTGAAATTTTCAAAGAGAACGATAGAACAAAATTATATATTTTGATATACTACATACACAATAAAAGACGCAACAGGGGTGTTAGGGGATGGTATAATCCCCTAACTAAAAAACTTCTTATATAACCGATAGATAGGAGAAAAATAGTGGATCCAATCTTAGAGAAGCTTAAAGCCACAATTAACAAACTTACTGAACAACAACATCAAATTGAAGATAAATATATCGGCGTCGTCTCAAATTTGGTGAAAGATCTCACACAAAAGGGGATTGATCTTCCGGTGCTGACTGGAATGCTTTTAAATGTGGATAATATTATCCAAGACTCCTCAAGCAAAGTGGAGGCATGGCAAGTCGCCGGACAAAAATTTCTGTTCAGAGCAAAAAATAAATATGAGAAAAAAAAGCAAGCTAACTCAAAAAATCAAGCAACTCAGACAGTGCTACCACCAGAAACAGGAAAGGCAATTATATAGGAAAGGGCTCGACAGCATGAGTTTACGCAAAAGCCGAACGCGAACTCTAATACAAGCCGGTGGATTGGTGGAGAAAGCCGGACTATTGGCGATGTTAAACCTTCATTTAGGTGATGATCTTCAGAAAAATGAGTTACATTTTGATGCCGTCGCAACCCTCATAGGGGCATTTTGCGATCTTACGCAAGCGCTTCAAGAAGACGATGCACTAAAACTTTTGTGGCGTGAGAGAGGAAAGAAAGCTTTATCTTCCTAAACCCCCACATCTTAGATTCCCTATATGAAAACCCTAAACAGAGGAAAGTCTTAAAATTCTGATTCAGTTCCTTCCTCGTCAAGCGTTCCTAAAATCGTTTCCAATAGAACATACTTCATGGCGTAGCAATAATCAAAGCACCAGTTTTTAATGACCTCTGCCACATCAAGTTCAGTTGTGACAATCAATTGTTGTGGAGTTAGGTCTCCCGTATAAATCTCAATTAAGTCCAAATGGTTGATGCAGGCCTCATGCTCGATCTCGGTGCACTTGATTCGCTGATCCTCATAAAGGGCTGAGAGTCTTCTATGGGAGTAGTAGACAAAGTTCCATTTCCCTTGGCTGCGAAGGCTGTTGGGATCTAAAACTTTTATATTCTCTTGGCTATTAAAAAAATCCATAACGTCATTAAAGCTCTTGAACTTCCCAATTCTGCGGTGTTTTTCGTCAAATATTTGTATCATCGAAAATTCCATTCCTTAAAAAATAGGTTTTTGAAGCCATAGAGTATTGCTGACGTTTTTAAGGAAAAGAGAGATGTACGGGCCCGAGAGTAGGTCATGAGAAGTTCAAGACATACCCATAAAATGGCATGAGATTACCTTTGAGCCCGTGAGAGTTGCCCTTAAAAACATCAAAATAATGCTATAAACAAGCTTTGATCTTGTCCTAGCCTCGATTATTCGAATATGTTTTAAGGGGATATACCTCTGACGATGCGAGATTTATATGTTTTGAAATCTTCTCTTGCTTGGAAAAATTGCTCGTCTTGAGCTATAGTCATTTTAGCCATGATTAACTTCCTTTGCAGTTAGTTGTGGTTAGCGGCGTACGGGTGTTTCAGCATCCGTGCGTCGCGCTTAATTGAGGAAAAGAAAAAAGTTAAGTCTTACCTAGTTGATTCTTAGACCCTCTCTTGTAGATTAATTTATGAGAGAACAAGAAGCAAGAAAAATTTTGCAAAAAGTTTGCTAAAACGTTATTTCTTGTGGGTTTTATCCGTGTCATCCAAAATGAATGATACTTCTACAAAGATTCGCACTATCCTAATCCTCTATGATCTTAACCCTAGATATCATTAAATTGATATAAAAATACAGTTAATTCATCAAAAAAACGAATATGTAAGCAAAAAATATAGCAAACATATCCGAAAAGTGATATAAAATATTTATGAATTCATCAAAATAATGAATTTTGATAAAATATATGTTAATAGGTGCTCCATGACTCAAAAATCACATATCAGGCAATTGGCTCATGAATTGGGACCCACCTTTCATGTCAAAGAAGCCGCCAAGTCCCTTAATATCACCCCTAATGATGCTTCTAAAACATTGTCTCGTTGGACAAAACAGGGGTGGGTAAAGCGTGTTTGTCGTGGGCTCTATACCATAGTGCCACTGGATGCTGCCAGCCCAGATCAACCTCTTGAAAACATATGGCTTCTTGTGCCAGAAATCTTTTCACCCGGCTACATAGGAGGATGGTCAGCTGCAGAACATTGGGATTTTACGGAGCAAGTATTTCAGCACATTTGTGTTCTTTCAGAAAAAAGGACGCCAACAAACAAGCATGAATACCTCGGTGTTTCCTTTTTCATAGTTCATATTCCCAAAGAGATGAATTTTGGAACAGAAGTTGTGTGGATTGGAAGCAAGAAAGTGCTTATATCAGATCCACATAAGACGATTCTAGATATGCTCTATAGAGTGAAATTGGGTGGAGGCATTCAGCATACGATAGATTGTTTCAAGGCTTACGCAAAGAGTAGGGAATTTGATGCTTTGCGTCTTGTCTCTTATGCAAAACGAATAGGTAATGGGGTTATTTTTAAGAGACTTGGCTTCATATGTGAAAATATCCTAGGGAGTAAACATGACCTTACAAGGATATGTATGGCAGAGATCACTAAAGGTGCATCCTATATTGACCCATCCCATAAAAAAGGACGCCTAGTCCGTAGATGGCAGCTCATTGTACCGAGCACGTTACAGTTTTGAGGAATTCAAATGATAGATAAGAGAGAAATTTTGGAAGCCGCTAGAGTTGCAAAACTTAACCCCCATATTGTTGAAAAAGACTACGTCCTTGGATGGATTTTAGCTGGCATTTATCAAAACAAAACTCTGTTTGATAACTGGGTTTTTAAAGGGGGAACGTGTTTAAAGAAATGTTACTTTGATTCCTATCGTATGTCGGAAGATCTGGATTTTACCTTAAAGGATGCAGCTCATTTGGATAAGGAGTTTTTAGAGACAAACTTTGCCCAAATCAGCAAATGGATTCATAAGAATTCTGGCATTAGAATACCCGAAGAAAGACTGGAATTTGAATTCTATAAAAATCCGCGTGGGAAGCTATGTTGTGAAGGCAAAATTTTCTATAATGGTCCCATAGCACCCAAATCACCTAGACAAATCCCTCGTATTAAAATCGATCTGATGGCAGACGAATATCTTGTGGAGCCATCAGCACTAAATAAAGTTAAACATGGGTTCTCAGATGTTCTGTCAGGCAATAGTCATATACCATGTTATTCTTTTGTTGAGCTATTCGCCGAGAAAATTAGAGCGCTATCAGACCGGACACGTCCCCGAGATTTATATGATGTTATACATCTTTATCGAAGCAAAGAATCCCAGGGAATAGCTCCTGAGGTTAAAAGAGTTATGGCTCTAAAGTGTGATTTTAAGAACATAACCATCCCAACTTATAAAATACTTAGTGAACAGAAAGACTTTTGTGGTGCTGGATGGGATGACCAACTCTCTTATCAAGTCAGTGTTTTGCCAAGTTTTGAATTATATTGGGATGAGCTTTCCCAATTTTTTGACTGGCTTAATGGTGAGGTTAAGTAACGGTATAGATTTGGTCGCTAAATAGTTCCGCTGCTTGGCGCAAAGGTTCATCGGCGAGATGGGCATAGCGTTGCGTAGTTGATGCTTGTGTATGTCCTAAGAGTTTTCCAACAATACTCAGGCTGAGCCCTTTAGAAACTAAGTAAGAGGCATGTGTATGACGCAAATCATGGATACGAACGTTTTCCAATTTTGCGTCTTTGAGAACTGTTTTCCAAAAACTCTGGACCTCTTTGATTGGTTGGCCATCTACTCGTCCTGGAAAAACGTAATTATTGGGCTTAGATTTCATTTGGGCATTCATCTCCCCATGTATCTTTTTTATTTCTTGTAGAACGCTTAAAGCTTTGCCGGATAGGGGCAAATACTCAGTCTTCTTTTGCTTGGTAAGATGGGAAGGTTTTGTCCAGATTCCCTTTTCTAGATCAAATTGATTCCAGGTTGCTTGCATTACCTCACCTTTGCGAGCTCCCGTTAGTAGCAAGAATTTAAAAATATAGGCAGTTAAGTGTTGAGGATACTTATCGAGAGCCGTCCATAGACGTTGGGTCTCGTCCTCACTCAACCAACGATCACGTTTTTCTTCTTGATACTTCTGGATTCCTATTACGGGATTCTCTTTGCACCATCCCCAGGATATAGCAAGTGAGAACATTTTGGATACGAGAGCGATAACCCGGTTGGCTTGATATGGCTTTTTCCCAAGATGTTTATGAAGATCTTCAATGTCTCGACGAGTTATTGCAGTAACTTTTATGGATCCGAAAGCTGGAAGAAGATGGTTTTTTAAGAGTCTCTGATCTTCTTTGAGACTTTTGTCTCTTTTTCTAATGGCATGACGCTCAATGTAATCCTTTGCAAGGTCTGCAAAGGTCGGAAGGTTGCGAATCTGCTTGTTGGTATGTGCCAAGTCCTCTCCAAAAGTAACCTTGCTTAATTGCCTTTTTGCCAAAATCCTTGCTTCTTCAGGTGTTAATTGGCCATGAACGCCAATCTTAAGACGTTTTTGAACATGATTAGCATTCCTATATTCAATACAGTATGTTCGTCTGCCGCTTGGAAGAACAATTACCCCAAACCGTCTAACTTCGTCATCCCAAAATTTGAGGGTTTTTTTGGAATCAGGTACTATGGCGTCTATAAAACGCTTTGTTAACTTTGGCATGTCAAAATCCTTAAATTATCGGTAAGGTAGCTCTATATACCATAATATCCCTCACTTTGACATCAAAAAATTGTCGGCAAATTGTCGGCAACAGAGAGAGAATTTACGGGTATAAAGGGGTATTTTGGGGCTTTTGAGCGCACTGTATAATTCCCTTGCACGCTATAAATAAAGCCAAATTCAAGGGATTTCAAGGAATAGTGGGTTTAAACCATAACTGATTCGTAATCAGTAGGTCGGAGGTTCGATTCCTCTCTTCAGCACCAGGAATTCTGCGGATTACGAGCCATTTGAAAAAACTTAAAATAAATCCGGAAGCATATCGGAAGCAGTTGATAAGGATTGTGTCTGTTTTTGACGAAGTTATATCTGTTTATTTAAACCATTTTCCTGAAGAAATTTCTCGATCCCATGATTTAAGGGTGTTCTCGTGTTCGGCCCAAAATTTATCAAGTGTATCAAGGTTTGCTGTAAGGCAGAAGGCCTTATCCATATTGATTGAAGCGCTACCAAGAAATTCTGGCATCAATGCTGAATGCTTTATACCAAGCAAATGGGCGCTAATAAATTGAAAGAGTTGACAAATTTCTTTATGACATTGGGATATTCTATTTAGAGTAACTTTGTATGACCTCTTATTCGTGCCCTTGTCATCGTCAGCATGTGCAATGAACTTATTCACAACAGGCGCCAAATTATTACAAGAGCCAAGCTTATTAAGCATCTTTTCAACGATCTTGAAAGGTACAGTTTGTTTCCGATTTTTTACTTTTGTTAGTGTTGCTTTGCAGAGATGGTCAAATTGATTATGACGCAAGTCAGAGAGTAAGTTATTATTCAAGCCCATTGATTCAAATGGCAAGCCATTATAGCAAACATAATTTTCCCTTGTTAAAAGGTGCTGGTTCTCCGTTATATCCATAATTAATCTTCTTAATGAAATGACATCTGAGCGTGTGTCGCAAGCAAGCTTACGAATCATACTTAATTGAGATGACGCATATCCATAATTATAGGATTGGAGAAATAACCAATTAAAACCTACATTTTCGTTTGGAACATTTACTGAGAGCTCTCTTGCTAAATTTATCATTCGAAATGTGGCATCATATTGCAGCATTCTCAAAATTTGATTTACGAGAGCATTATGCGGAGCATCAAATAGCCATCTATTCCACCTTAATAGACATGCTCTATATTGTTTTAAGCTCTCTTTATCTTCTACCTCACATGATTCTATAGGGCACAAATCCATGTTTACAAAGACTCCGTTTTTAATTCTTCTTGATACTATAACGAAAATTAGGAGAAAGAGGCAGACACCATTTATTAAGTTATTTCTAACTATCGAGTTGAAAGAAAGTAACAAATTTTTTCTTGATTCTTTCAGGCACCCAACCTAAAGTAGTGGTGAGGTTTGAGATTAAGAGAAATTACGTGCTCTTCTTTGCCTCATTGTTAAGTAAGCGTGGCATCCAGGTGCTTGTAACACCTGAACGCCACTAACCACATCAACCCGTGGAGGTTAATCATGGCTAACGACACTATAGCTCATTCTGAGCGTATTTTCCAAGAACTGATCAAAAAAGATTCCCATAAGTCTGGGCCACCCGAAGTGTGTCTCTCTTAAACATGTGTGTTTGAAGGAGGCGAGGGGCTCCCTTGCTTCCTTATTCTAATCAGGGTTTATCAGGACTCAGATTTTCAGTTAAAAGGATGCTCTTGGCAAGAGCCCGGATCACATAAAGAACCAAACAAATTTACGGAAAAAAAGGCTCTGCCAAAGAGAAAACTTTACTAAAAATTAAGATTATAAATTTCATAATATCTTATAAAGAGTAACGAATGGAGTAAAAGGAGACATGGGATGTTTAATAAAAGTAAGTTCCTAGAAGTTTTCATCATTATTTTCAACCGGTCATTTTTAATATCTCCTCGTACGAGCGCTTTGAAAAGTTTCAAATCATTTGGGAATGCCGCTTCTAAATCAGCCTCTAATCTTTCTCATGCTTATAGTAGGGTCGCAGAACAATTAAAAAGTTTGAAAGTTTGGCAAGGAGAAGCCCAGGAAATATGTGACCATTTCGGTTTTAGGAAAGTATCAGCTGTATGATGAGGAAAAAAATCTTATTTCGCAAGGGAGCATTGCTCGTTATCTCCATGCTGGATGCAAGGTGCTATCCTATCGACTTTGAAAGTAGTGGAAACGATTGTAACGCAACGCAAAACTAGCATCTGGAGTTGTTTGAAAAAAGGGTAAGATTTGGTTCTATTGTCATTTTATAAGAGACTGATTTTTCAAGTTATTGCAGAGAACTTCTTTTGATTTGGATGTTTTGAGGTACGTATGAAAAACAAAACAGATGATGAGCATATATTAGTCGAATTCAAATATATTATTCTAGCAATAGTACTTGGTTCTATAGCTGGACACTTCCTAAGTGGCTTAGGTGATTATTTTGTTACAATCGGAAATAGCTATTTAGCATTAATGCAATTATGCGTAATACCAATAGTTCTCGTAACAGTTATTTCAAGTTTTGAAAAAATAATACGGCACAAGTCAAATTTCCCGAGTGTAGGTAAAATATTTTTGTTATTTATAATAGGTGCATTAATAGCGGCTCTTTGGGGGTTAGCAGTTGGATATATTGCTAAGCCTGGTCTATTGGGAGAGGAGGATAAAATTATATTAGGGAAGGCGTTGATTTCTTTTAAAGAAAACTCCTCAGTGACCTTTAATGTAGATAAAAATTCATTTATTGAATTTTTGTCAAAAATAATACCCAAAAATATATTTGAATCTTTAAGTAAGGGAAATATAGCTTCTGTTATTATATTTGGCATACTATTTGGTGTAACGTTAGGTTCATTGCCTTCCAAGTCTGCAAAATCAATGGGGAAAATTTTTGATATTATATTTGAAACATTTTATGTATTAGCAAAAAAAATAATAAGATTTTTACCTGTTGGTGTGTTCTTTATATTTTCTGGTCAAATTTCACACTTAGGTTTTTCTATCATAAAACATTTATTAATATTGATTTCAGTCATCTATCTAGCGCTTTTAATGCTTGTTATATTGTATACTTTTCTAATGCAATTTTATTACAAAGTCTCATTTTTAAAAATCATGGATGCATTAAAAGAAGCTTTGGTTGTTGGGTTTAGTACGTCAAGTAGCTTTATAGCGATGCCTATAGCTTTGAATTGTTTGCAAAGTCACCTGAAAGTTAACAAATTATTTTCAGACCTTACTTTTCCAGTCGGACTTTCCATTAGCCCTCAAGGAAGCATAGTTTTTATAGCTATTACCATTATGGCATTTTCACAAATGTTCGAGGTTGCTTTGGGATTCGAAGGATATTTAATTGCCATTATTGGTTCTGTAATTTTTGCCGCCTCATCTGTGGGAATTCCTGGGGGTGTTGTTGCATTCTATCCTATCTATTTGGCTCTTGGTATTCCCCCAGAATTAGCAATTTCAATTCTGCTGATCATAGACCCGTTTCTGGATCAGATGATAACATTGACAACAATTCATGCAAACTGTGGTGTAACAGCCATTGGAGAGAAAACCCTTAATATAAAAAATAGAGAATATACAAAATAGAGATAAAACTTATAATGTGAGAGTGTGATGTCGATGGCCAAATTATTTATGTATTTCATAGGACTATGCAATAGGGTTGCTGCATTATTTATCGCATTTTCTATTGTTTATGGTTCTGCCTATTGCTGTACAAAAGGAAATATTTCCTCTCCTCCGGATATTAAAAGAATTCTAGATAGGGGATATTTAATAGTAGCTATGTCTTCAAGCGAAAGAATTCCTTTCTTTACGGCTTCGGATCAGGGTAAAGAAGAACCTCAAGGGCTTGATATTGATCTTGCTAAAGAAATTGCTAGAAATTTAGGTGTGGAAAAAGTTGTTTTCTTAAGAGATACAAGTTCTTTTAATGATGTTGTTAACAACGTTTCAAACTGTAAAGCAGATATGGCAATTTCCAAAATAAGTTTTACCTACAATAGAGCAACAAAGGTTAAATATTCTAAAAGATATGCAACGCTCTATAAAACTCTTATAATTAATAGGACTTCTTTTCCTGAAATATCAAATATTACAGATGATGAAATTAAATCAACCTTTAATGATCCTAAAATAAGTATTGGTGTTATGCAAGGAACTTCTTATGCAGCTTTTGCTAAGCTTCTTTTCCCCAAAGCGCAAATTATACCCATGGAAAAGTGGGAGGAAATCATTGAGGCAGTCCTCAGTAAAAAAATTTCTGCGGCTTTTTGGGATGATCTAGAACTTGAAAAGTATATAGATTTAAATGCTGGTAAATATTTGTTTTTAAAATCACTAAAGTTCAAGGAAGAAAAGGATACACTTCACATTATAATGCCTTGGGATAGTCATCAATTATCTAATTTTATTGAGCTATTTATTGCTTCTAACGATATTAATTACCGCACAAAAGACATTCTCCCAACTTTGAAAAAGATACGGTCAAAGAAAGGCGGGGGATAGAAACATAAGGATATCGCTCCAATGGTCGATTGCGCCAAGGACACCCGTAGTGCCCACTTGAGTTATTCTATAAGTATTGAGCTCATGAGGAATCTGAAAATTCTCACATCCGAGCATGAATTTGCAGCCCTTTACGTGTTAGTTCAAAAGCGTGAGTTGCAATTGTATCACATGACCCCATGGCTTGCTAGGCAGAGCTCTCCTATGGAGTCGCATTTAGTTTAAAAGTAAACTTTAAAAAGTCTCTACCCAGAATAATATTTTTGGTTTTATATGACTTGTTAGGGAAAGAACTCAAGGAGTTTAAGTCCTCTGAACCAACCTCTATTCCAAAATTTTCTATTTTCACTAATTTTGGTGTTTTTTCTCTTTTTGTGAAAGGATTAGTAGTTCTATAGTGAGTAGCGTTTACCCCTTTAATCTTATCTGGATTGCCAGCTGTAGAAACTATCACTCTTAGCCCCCAATGGGGGATGATACATTGTGTATTAAGCAACTTGTTCCATTTCCCAAAACCATAGACCATAGCCTTCCTGACCTCATAAGGAAAGATAACAAGTGATGCTTGAAAAACAAATTCTTTTGATCTGTTCTGGGAGAATATGCTCAGTATGAGCTAAGATGCTTTTAGCCATAATTAACCTCCACGGGTTGATTGTGGTTAGTGGGGTGTAAGTGTTAGTAGCACTTTGGCTCCACCTTTACTTATTTTGAAGTTATGTGTCGTGTCGTTTTGACATCTTCTCTATGAACTCCTAAACTGTAATATCTAAACTGTAATAAATCAATTTTAGCTTAATCATGGAGCCCGTCATGTTGCGTTACATATACTTATTATTTTTTGCGGTTAGTGTTACCGCTATGCACGCCTCTGAAGAAGGGGGAAGGCGGGATTCTGCCTATGTACCTCTTAATGCAACGCGATTGGTAACGGATGCAGATCATACTCGATTTCTAAAGGATACCCTCGCAACGGCAACAAACACGGTCATGATTTCCACCTACAATGTTTCCCCTAAGAGACTCTTTGGGGAAGGTATAGGGCAGGCTATCATAGATGTGGCTGAACGTGGAGTGGCCGTATATATCTATTATGAAAATCGACCCTTCTATTCAAAACAAGATTTTGCAGATTTACAAACAGTAGCTTCTTGTTGTGCCAAATTTGAAGAAAACGCAAATCACTCCAAGTGCGTTGTAAAAGATAAATCTCTTGTCGCTATTGGATCTCATAATTGGCTCTCTGATACCCGAGAGAGTTCATCAAACGGAACTTTGGTTGTTACAGGCGGGTTAGCACTTGGGCTTGTTAACGATGTGTGGCAGGGGATTCGCTTTTACCAAAGTTTAGAATATGGTAACGAACTTGGATTAAAAAAGTTCTTGGGTGATAGAGATGCCTTTTCTACAGGGGAGTATCAATTTGCAACAGGACAGTTTCTTTATACTCTAAGAACACCAGAAGCTCATGGTATACTTTTGAATGAAGCCCTTGAAAAAGCAGAAGGGAGAGTTTTGTTATTTTCTCCTTTTATAAGGCTTCAGAAGCTCCGGGCGACATTCTCTGGGCAGGTACTTAGTAAGCTTGAGCAAAGGGGTGTTGCCATCAAGCTGATTACCCTTCCTTCCCCTTGTGATCGTGTCCCAGGAGAACAGAAAGACATCTTTTCCGAATTAGATGGATTATCTGTACTCTATCCGAATTTTTCCTATATGACGCACTCTAATTTTCATGCAAAAACCCTTATTGCGGGGAATCTCATCTGTGAAGGTTCTTTCAATTGGCTCTCAGCTGTGACTCAAATTGACCATGTTGCCAATAACTTTGAGATGTCCGTTGCTTTAAGAGGGGATATTGCGTGTGAATTAATTCGTTCCTTTGAAGCAACTAATTTTGGAAAACTCGTTTTAGCAAAGCCCGTGGCAATCCCACACTCACCTTTTCTAGTCCAATCTCGAATTGAGAAGGGGTCTCAGCAACAGCTGCCAGCAGAAAAGAAAGCCTCTAGAGTGCGAGATGCATCTGATGTAGATGAACAACCCGCTGAGCAAAGGAAAAAAAGCAGAACTGTGCAAGCGCAAGTTCCTGTAACTTTTGAGAGGGAGATTAGAGTTTTTTCAGGTGAAAAATTTGGTAAAGCTGGGTTCTGTGTCCGTTTTAACAGAGGTGACTATCTGAAAGAAGGAAAGGATACACTTTATTTTGAAACACCTGATGTAGCTAAGCAAGCTGCTTATGATTTCTGGAAGAAGTAAAAAACAATGAAAAAATGCATGTGGATCCTTTTAGTATTTTGTTCACTAAGCAGCTCTGCTATGGCTGCACAGCAACCGGAGATTTCAATATCTGGTCCTGAAGGGGCTTCAAGTAAACCCAAGGAAAGCTTTCTCCTTGTGCGAGAAAAATTTTCAAATTCACAAGACATTGACTACGATGGCTTGGAAGACCACATTCATTATAAATTTAGTAACAGAGAATTGTTGAGGGATGCTCTTTACCCATTAGTTCCAAAGAGACTGAACGCAGCTAAGCTAAAGTTTGAGCATCTTGAATTTGTGGGTGACTCTGTTCTGGGGCTTATCATAAGAGAACGGCTGGTTACTTTATTTCCCAGGGAAGAACGAGGAATTCTAGCCGAATTATATAGCTTATACGTCTATGGACTGATAGGCCCACATATGAGGTATGTGTTAAAGTAAATGCAGATAGAGTACCAAGCTTTTCTGCAATTGTTTCAGGTGCCCAAATTGGAAGAGTTTTGCAAGGGGAGGGGAATACAAGTCAAGAAGCTGAAGAAGAGGCGGCACGTAATGCTCTCAACTTTCTTGCGAAAAGAGAGTTATTGCAAAAAAAGAATCAAGAAATAGTCCCCAAGACATTTAGGACGCGCCTGAAAGAGTATCTTGATATATTAAACTATAATTGGGAATTTGAAAATGTGACGCCGCAAAGCCTTTTTAGAGTGCAGATAAAGTTTAAAGGTCGGGTTATTAGTGAAGGTACCGGAAGCTCTCAAGAGGAAGCTAAAACAATGGCTGTACAACAGGCCTGTCATTTTTTTGAAACGACCTCAATTTCTCATGAGGACGGACTTCAAGGGGGGAAAAGTTATAGAATTTTATTGAAAGAATTTTTTGAGCTTTCAGGGCATTCAAATTATAAAATTGGTGAACCCATACTTTCTCAAGGCGCCTATAATTGCCAAATTGAAGTGGATGGTATTGTTGTTGCAACCGGCGCAGGTCCTAGTAAAGTTGATGCAAGAGAAGACGCTGCAAAGAAAGCCTTCTTATTTTTAAGGCAAGAGAAGGCCTCAAAGTTTAGCCCATTGTTACAATTGTTTTTAAAGTTGGAAGGGCTTGATCGTTGTGAGTTTAATAATATCACTTCGTGCCAACCTTTCTTATACAGAGTCATTGAAGGGGATAAAGTTATTTGCGAAGGAACTGGTCCTTCAAAGATTGAAGCTAAAGAAAATGTTGCACGTGAAGCATATTTTCTCCTCATAAAATTAGAAACAGAGAAAACCGAGTGCCGTGAAAAGTTGAAAATTGGTGTGCGACCAAAGCCTCCCGCTTCAAGGGTCCCAGCTCCAATAAAACATCCTTTATTAGACTCAAGTTCATCCGTGACAACTGCCTCTCAAAATCCTTCCGGTTCGGGTGCTATTTCTTCAGGAGAAGCCCCAATTTTAAGTTCTACATCTACTTCCTCTTCCTCTTCCTCTCCCTCTCCCTCTCCCTCTAAGCAGGGTCAAGATGGAAGCACTCGTAAAAAAAATATAAGGAAACGTACAGGAAAAGCTGCGCAGTCACAAGAAAGACCAAAACTTGATGAGCGGGCCAAATCCTCTGCCTCCAAATTGCCATCGCCCAAAGCATCTGCTGGAGGAAAACCTCCTTCTTTTTCTGCTCCAAATTTATCTCAAATACCAATCCCGAGGGATGGTTCTGCAAAATAGATTCCAAAAAGCAGTTCAGCTAAAAAATAAGATGTTAAAAAGCCAACTAGAAGTTTGGATGATTACTAACTGTTTACCAAATCAGAAATAAAGTTCTTAGATTTATTAGAGAATACCTAAGTGACTTTAATGCTAAATAATTATAGTTTTTTCTTTACCGCATTTAACCCCATAAACCATTCTGCGAAATCTTTATCCACCTTGTTCAGTCCTTTTCGGAGGGAGTTGAGGTAGGTTTCTTCAACGCAAGTTAATGCTTGATGGTGCCCAATTACATTTTAGGATAATCAACTTACAAATTATATTCATGCCCCCCTTTTATTTTCACAAGTGTTCTAAAAGGAATATCAGCTTCGATTTTTTCCCAAGTTATTACATATTTAACTGGAAGGCTTTGTCGAGAAATCGTGTCTTCTAGAACCTCTCAATATAAATCTTGGTGACGATCTGCAGAAAGATTCCAACTGTTTAGAAAGCGCAACCATGCTCATTGCGCGTTTTCAGAAATCATGGATCGATTATATGAAGAAGAAACTGTAGTTCAAAAATGATCTGACTTGTGAAAGGAAAAAAGATGTTGGGGAAGTAATTAGGTAGCCATAAATAATCCGCATGTGACTTCATGTCACTGATAGATAACTTAGTTACTAAGGGGATATAATATTTTTTTTAAAAAAGGAGATTCCCTTTATCTAATAGGCCCCCTATTATTCAAATCTATTTTTAATTTATGTTGCGTGGGTTGATCTTGAAAATTTTGCTGACCGGGTGTGAAGGTCTTATAGGTAATGCCTTAAAGGATGCTCTTCTTAACCAAAATATCTTTGTGCAAGGATTTGATCATAAGTGGCCTCGTGTGCATCCAGACTATGGTGATATTTTAGATTCAACGAAATTGGATCAGGCCGCAAACAATTGTGATGGTATTATACATCTTGCAGCAGTTTCACGCGTGATCTGGGGCGAAAAAGACCCGGATCTATGTTGGAGGACCAATTTTGAAGGGACTCAAAACATATTAAAATGTGCGTCTAATTCGCTTAAGCGTCCCTGGGTTCTTTATGCAAGCAGTCGTGAAGTATATGGTAATCAAGATGTACTGCCGGTTAAGGAAACCGCTGATTTAAAACCTGTTAATATTTATGGTCGTTCAAAGAGTGCAGCCGAAGAGGTAATTCTTGAAGAGCGCGATAGAGGTTTAAATACAGCTATAATAAGGTTTTCAAATGTATATGGATCTATAAATGACCACCAAGACCGTGTTATTCCGGCATTTTGTATTGCGGCTGCTACAGGTCAAAACTTAAAAGTGGAGGGATCTCAAAACACATTCGATTTTACTCACGTTAGAGATGTTGTTGCTGGATTATTAAAAATTGTAGAAAAACTCTCCCAAGGGAATCAAAATCTTCCCCCCTTTCACTTTACGACAGGTCGCGCCACAAGTTTGAGAGAGGCCGCAAGGATAGCTAATAAGGCAGGGGGAAACAAATCAGAAATAATTGAGGCCCCTAGTCGTTCCTTTGATGTATCAAATTTTTGTGGAGATGCTACGCAAACAATGGACTTATTGAATTGGCGACCGACGATTTCTCTTGAAGAGGGGATAAGCCAACTTCTCCACAATTATTCAAAAGATTTGGGTATAGCACAAAAAATGAACACTCATGTAAAAGGAGGGCATTCGGATGAAAATACTCAAAGTAATTCACGGCTATCCTCCACGATATAATGCGGGTTCTGAGGTTTATAGCCAGACCCTTTGTCAAGGGTTAGCGGATGCTCATGAAGTGCATGTGTTTACCCGCCAAGAGAATAATTTTGAGCCCGATTATAAACTTCACACAGAAATAGATCCCTCTGACCCCAGAATCCTTCTTCATGTTATTAATATGCCAAAAACACGCAATCAAACTCGTTATCGACACGAGGAAATTGACCGCCTTTTTTCTGACCTACTTACCAGGATTCAGCCCGATGTAATTCATATAGGGCATTTGAATCACCTTTCGACCTCAATTCTTGAGGGAGTTAAAAAAAAGAATATCCCTCTAATCTATACATTGCATGATTACTGGCTTATGTGTCCTCGCGGGCAGTTTATTCAAAGAAATTCAGAAATTCCTTGGCAAATATGTGATGGTCAAGATGATGAAAAATGTGCTCAAAAATGCTTTAAGGGGTTCTTTTCGGGTGCATCAAATGAAGCAGAAACAGATCACGAGTATTGGACAAGATGGGTCGGAAATCGCATGGACCACATTCGGGCAATTGCCCCTCTTGTTGATTGCTTTATTGCTCCCTCTCAATACCTTTTAGAACGCTATCGGGATGATTTTGGTCTTGAGGAAAGCAAACTTGTTTATATGGATTATGGATTTGATTGTGACCGATTAAAAGGACGAATCCGCAAAGAAGGAGAACCATTTGTTTTTGGTTACATTGGCACTCACATTCCCGCCAAAGGTATTCAAAATCTTATTCACGCTTTTAGCCACATTAAATATGAATGTAAGCTTCGTATTTGGGGTCGTCCTCGAGAAGAAACACAGAACTTAAAAAACATAATTTCTACATTTCCAATGAACATTCAAGATCGGATTGAATGGAAAACTGAATACAGAAATCAAGAGATTGTCACTGATGTATTTAACCATGTTGATGCTATAGTTGTTCCCTCTATCTGGGTTGAAAATTCCCCCCTAGTGATTCATGAAGCTTTACAGGTTAGGTTGCCAGTTATTACAGCAGATGTTGGGGGGATGAGTGAGTATGTGCATCATGAAAAGAATGGCTTGCTGTTTGCCCATCGAGATTCGGTGAGTCTCGCGCATCAAATGGAAAGACTTGTAAAAAATCCCAAGTGGGCTATAGAACTCGGGAAAAAAGGTTACATACAATCGACCACGGGAAACATCCCAGAAATCAAAACTCATATAAAGAATGTTGTGTCTCTCTATTACAAAACTCTAGAAGAAAAAGGCAAAAGCATGGCTAAAAAACCAGGACCATGGCGGATTACTTTTGATACAAACCCAGATCACTGCAATTTCAAGTGTGTAATGTGTGAGTGTTTTTCTCCCCATAGCAATGTAAAGAAGGAACGCGTAGCGGCTGGAATTCCAAAGCGGGAGATGAGCATAGATCTTATTCGGAAAATTCTTGAGGAATCACGAGGTTCCCCTCTTCGAGAAATTATCCCCTCTACAATGGGAGAACCTCTTCTTTATCAAGATTTTGAGCAAATTATCGATATGTGCCAGGAGTTTGGTGTTAAACTCAATCTAACCACAAATGGATCATTTCCGCGTAAAGGAGCCGAGGAGTGGGCCAAACTGTTAGTCCCTGTTTGCTCAGATATAAAAATTTCTTGGAATGGGGCCACGAAAGAAACACAAGAAAAAATTATGATCGGCTCTCAATGGGAGCGTGATTTTGGTAACCTTAAAACCCTAATTCGTATTCGAGACGAACATGCAGAACAAGGTAAAAATTGGTGCCGCATTACTCTTCAATTAACCTTTCTTGGAACAAATGTGGATGAGCTTGCGGATATTGTTCGTCTAGGACTTTCTCTTGGGGTCGATCGAATTAAAGGTCACCATCTATGGGCTCACTTTAAAGAAATCAAAACACTTTCAATGCGCCACAATGCAGAAGCGATTGCGCGTTGGAATATAGCAGCACGAAAAGCTCTTGAGGTAGCAGCAACACAATTACTCCCTAATGGAAAACATATTTTGCTTGAGAATATATACCCTCTTGAGGAAAATGCGACAGTAAATTTATTGCCTGAAGGGGTTTGTCCGTTTCTTGGAAAAGAAGCATGGGTTAATACAGAAGGGCGGTTTAATCCTTGTTGTGCGCCAGATCAAGAACGCTTAAGTCTCGGAGAGTTTGGTAACCTGAATGAGAATACCATGGAAGAAATTTGGCAAGACTCGGCCTATCAAGACTTGCGCCAGAATTACCTTAAACATTCATTATGTATAGGCTGTAATATGAGGAAACCTGCGGAATCATTCGTTGCATGAATAAAGCTCTCGTAAGAAATATGGAACCATACTCCTTATGGAAACAAACAACAGTATCTGGTTGTGAAACTCACCATTGTATGGATGAAGTGCCTTGTTACGAAAAAAGATTTGATAATGTGCTCAAATTTCATGAGCCAGGTTACGCGCCGGTTAAGGATAAAACCGGCAGTTATCATATCGACATATTCGGGAATCCTATCTATGATCAGCGATTTTTAAGGACTTTTGGCTTTTATGAAGGGTTTGCAGCTGTTGAAACAGAGTTAGGATGGTTCCACATTTTACCAAATGGTAACCCTGTTTATGGAGAACGATATACTTGGTGTGGGAACTTTCAAGAAGGGTTCTGCCCTGTTAGAGATCAAGTAGGAAACTATTTTCATATCAATAGAAATGGTCTACGCCCTTATATTCAGAACTATCGATACGTGGGTGACTTTAAAGACGCAATAGGTGTGGTTTGCCGAGATGATGGCACAAGTAGCCACATTGATGCCGCAGGCAACTTTATCCATTCTCATTGGTACTTGCAACTTGATGTATTTCATAAAGCGTTTGCACGAGCAAAAGATGAGCGGGGGTGGGTTCATATCAAAAAGGATGGATCACCCGCTTATTCAAATCGGTTTTTAAACATAGAACCCTTTTACAATGGGCAGGCCCATGTTGAAGACTTTGAGGGGAATCTTCTCGTTATCGATGAAGAAGGTCAAACGATAAGAGAAATTTTTAAATCCCAGAAAAACTATATTGGCAGTCTTTCAGGAGATCTTGTGGGGTTTTGGAAATCGGAAACCATAAAGCTTGCTGTGGAGTTAAACCTTTTAGATAGTTTGCCGGGGTCATTAGAAGAAATTGCAGCAAGGGACTTGATGCCTAAACAAAACCTGGAGAGGTTTTTACGAGCCCTTTGGGAAACGGGAATTCTTGAAAAACAAGATAAACAGTGGAATCTAACTGAAAAGGGGAAGCTGCTTGTTCCCAAGAATCAGGCATTTATGGCATCCGCATGTCTCATGTGGCCGCAAGTCCAAAAAGTATGGGCTGGTCTAAAAGAGAAATTAACTACGAAAGAAATCTTTCACCATCCGACGTTTAAAGAAGTAACAACTGATGAAGAATCTTTACAAGTATTTCGCCTTGCTTTGAAAGGGTACGCTGAAGAAGATTTTTCTGATATTTCTACTTGGCCCCTTTGGGAAAGGTATTCAACTATTTTAGGGCTTGGTCAAACCGCAATTACTGTCCTTACTGACATTCTTGTAGCACATCCATCACTTAAAGGAATTATCCTCAATGAAAATTGTCCCCTTTATCATGTTAAATTGGAAGATTCCATAAAACCAAGGCTTCAACAAATTTTCAATACGCTGGATAAGCCCTGGAATGTGAAAGCGGATGTTGTTTTGCTGCCAAGGTTTATGCATTATTTCCCGGACGAAGAAGTTCGTCAAATTTTACCCCGTGTTTATGATGTTTTGTCCTCTCAGGGGAAACTATACCTTTTTGAAATGTTTCTTGATCCTTTACAGCCAGCCGGAGGCTTATTAGATTTGAATATGTTGGTAGAATCAGGCGGAAGATTGAGGACTTTGTCACATTGGAAAAAGCTTTTATCTGAGGCTGGCTTTTTTATTGAAAGCTATCAATCACTAAAACCTCATTTACAGCTTGTTGTTGGAACAAAATCATGAGTGAGTTTCATACCATTAATCACCAGGGTATTACGCAAAAATTTCATGAAGAAGGTTATGCTGTTGTCAAGCGGGTTATATCAAGAAAAACTGCTGTAGATTTAAGACAAATAATAGAGCTTAAAATAGATTCCTGTGCGCAACAGTTGGGATGCCTAAAAGAAGACTACTTAACATCAGTCAGTAGGTGGGTGGACCCTTCTCCTGTAACAGCTGCTGTAAGTCGCGTTGTTTTAGAAATATTGCGTCAAGCAGCACACAAATTGATCAAAAGACCTGTTCACCTAAAAAAAATGAATGTTATTTGCAAGAATGCACATTGCACGGGGGCTGTCCCTTATCACCAAGATATTTCTTATTCTCCACAAGATCCGTACGAGTTTTCAATGTGGGTGGCTCTTAATGATATAACAGAGGACTCTTCTCCTTTAGAAGTTATCCCTGAAAGTCATTTGCTGCCTCTTCAACCCGCTGTTGATTTTTGGTCTCCCCATTATGAACCGAATGTTTCCTTAAAGCTTCGTGCTAAAAAACTTATTTTAGAGGCAGGAGATGCTGTCTTTTTTGATTCTCGCCTGTGGCATGGAAGTGGAATAAATAAAGACCTATTATCCCGTTATGCTTTAGCCGCACGATGGTCGAGTGAAGATTGGAAATTTAATCAACCCATTCCTGCTATACAGCCAAACTTTTTTGGCTTATGGACGAGCGGTAAAATGACGGAGGATCTTTTGGCGGAGGGCTTAAGCGTTCTTTTTAAAAGATCAGAGACTGACTTTATTAAACTCCTTGATGTATGGATGCAATGTTTACAAGAGAATTCATTACCTTTTTGGGTTGATATTATTAGGGCTCTTGCATCCTTTAAGGATCTCAAAATTCTCCATTTGGCTCATATCCATCATAATGGGGGTGACGCGGTAGGAACAGTTTATAGAAATATTTGGGAGATGTTTTTATCTCCTCTTAAAGATTATGTATCAGCTATAGAAATGGAAAGGAATCTACAATGACTCAATTAAAAGAAGAATTTCAAAAGCAAGGCTTTGTTATTATCCCAAAGGCATTAGAGCCCTCGTTAGTCCAACAATTAATCGAAGCCACAGATCGTACACTGAATAATGAGAAATTTTCTTATGACCTTTTGAAAATCAATAAGAGTCAGCACATTCATAAAGCTAAATATATGTTTGAAAAAGAAGAAATTTTTCTCAAAACTTTGGTGCACGATTCATTACTTTCCGTTGTTCTTGAGTTTATTGATGATCCGCAAATGGTTGTTCCTACTTGGGAGGATATGCTCATTAAGATTCCCAATGAGGGGATCCCGGTTAACGTTCACCAGGATTTGGCCCTTCAATCGGTGAAAAGCAATGTATTTAGTCTTGCGATTTACCTACATGATTCCCATCATAATCCGGTTTACTATTTACCGGAGAGCCATAATATGGGGCATCTCACACGAGATGCATTATATGAAGTCTATCATAAGTACAAAGATGACTTTGTCCCCTTAAATGTGAAAGCCGGTGATATAACGGTCCATAATGTAAAGACAGTCCACTATTCTGATGAGAATATAACACCTTATCCTCGGTATACCTGGTATCTAGAGTTTCGGACTGTGGAGCAACTTCTCAATGATAGTCCATGGGACGCTGAATGGATTAATCGACGTCGAGCAATTTGGGTTAGCGCTTTAAAAAATTACAAGAATGGAATAGATGAGCTTATACCAGATTATGAGGATCTGAAAGAATATATGAATCCTCTACAGTTGCGTATTTCTCATACCAATGAGAAAGTTCAGTATGACATGGAAAGTCCTTATAACCATTTTATTTGATGTGAAAAATGATTGATCTTAGAAGCGATACGGTTACGAAGCCTTGTGGACAAATGAGAGCATATATGGCAGATGCCCCTGTGGGGGATGATGCCTATGGAGAAGACGACAGTGTAAATCTCTTACAAGATTATTGTAAAAAACTTTTCCAAGTAGAAGATGCCTTATTTGTGACCAGTGGGATGATGGCTAATCGTCTAGCCTTTTTGTCACAAACGAATCCAGGTGACGAAGTAATTACGGATTATTCCTATCATGTTAATTTCTTTGATAGTGCCCCCATGGCGGCCATTGCTGGAATTGTCATGAATACGTGTCATAGTCCTGATGGCATCTTACGCCCTGAACATATTGAAGAAGCTATAAATTCAAAGCAGAGATATGACTATTTTGCACAAGTAAGATTGATTAGTATTGAGAACTCAATTAACGGATGGGCAGGAAAGGTATTTCCCTTCGAAGACCAAAAAGCACTCTATGGTCTGGCTCAAGAGAAAGGCATTTCTATGCACCTTGATGGAGCTCGGTTGTTCAATGCCCATATTGAGACTGGAATTCCTTTATCACAATATGCCTCCCACACAGACACCTTATCAGTTTGCTTTTCAAAGGGATTAGGAGCTCCGTATGGTTCGATTTTAATGGGAAGTAGGAAAATAATCCAAAGCGCCCGTAAACATCGGATTTGGTTGGGGGGTGGTGTTCATCAAGCAGGGATGCAAGCTGCAGGCGCGTATTATGCACTCACTCATAATCTCGAGTTTTTAAAGAAAGATCACGAATTAGCAAAATATTTTGCAAAGAAGCTTTTAGACATCCCTGAAATAGGCATTAATTACAATGAAGTTGAAACCAATATGGTGCAAATCACTCTTAAAGAGCCTATGAATGATTCTGGCATCTTTCTGGATCAATGTGCAAAACAAGGTCTTTTCTTATTTCCCTGGGTTCCTGGTGTTCTTCGAGCCGTTATACATAAGCATATTACGCACCAAGATTTGGAACAAGCTACCTCTATAATTAAAGATGTTGTGAAAACTCAAAACAAAAATATGAAGTTAGTAGGATAAATTGTGAAAAAATTTAAGTTAGACTTTTTTAGTGATACAAACACCAATCCTAGCGTTGAAATGAGACGCGCCATGTGCGAGGCGGAGGTGGGAAATGAAGTTGCGGGGGAAGATCCTACGGTTAATAAGCTTTTGGAAAGAGTATGTGAGCTTTTGGGAAAGGAGGCCGCTGTATTTTTACCTTCAGGGACTATGTGCAATGGAATAGCTTATCGAGTCTTTTGTAAACGTCCAGGCGACCTCATTATCTTAGACCAAACCGCGCATCCAGTGACCAAATCTTCAGGGCTCATTTCGGGATTAGCTCATGCGCAACCTTATTTAGTTGAAGGGGAACAAGGCATATTTTCTGCCAAGCAAATAGAGCCTATTATTTCTGCTGCGCGTGGATATAACATTCCTTGTCCTCGTGTTGTTTCTGTTGAACAAACCACAAATTTTGGGGGAGGGGCGATTTGGCCCCTCAAGACAATTGAAGAAGTTTGCTCACTTGCTCATTCCTATGATGTTTTCACACACATGGATGGCGCTCATCTTCTCAATGCTGTTGTGGAAACGGGTATCACAGCCTCACAATATGCTGAAACATTTGATTCGGTATGGATCGATTTTTCCAAAACCTTAGGTGCACCGATGGGAACAGTTCTGGCGGGCTCAAGATCTTTCATTGATGAAGCTTGGTATTATAAGTTTCAACAAGGAGGGGGGATGCATCAAGTAGGTATTTTGGCAGCGGGTTGCTTATATGGGTTGGATCATAATGTTAAAAAAATACCCGAGATGCATCGACTGGCTAAAGAGCTTGCGAAATTATTAAATGAATTGTCATTTATAAAGTTAGACCCAACTAAAGTTCAAACGAACATCATTATATTTGAAGTTAACCATCCTCATCTATCTGCTTTTCAATTAGAAAAGGGCCTCCATGAAAAATTCATTCGGGTTTTAGCCCTCGATGGAACAAGAATTCGGATGATGACTCACTTGGATATTTCATTGTCAGATATTCATGAAGTTTTCTCAGCAATTCGCGAAATAGGGGAAGAAAAGTCATTGAGGAAGGCTATATGATGGTTCCTGATTCATCTTTCTGGAATTTTGTTAAGCCCTTTTTAAAGCCTTATAAAAAATGGCTGATTGCTCTTGCCATATTTCCTATGATTTGGTGTTTAGTCGAAACGATAGCGCCATTTCTTATCAAGATTATTATTGATCATTTAGCAAGTGATTTATCATTTGGTACAAAGACGCAAAATATACTTTTATACACCGTTTTTTCCTATGCTTTTTTGATGCTAGCTTTAGAAGTTGCGACGCGGTCATGTGGTTATGTTTGGATCAAAACTTTTCCCAAAATTCGAGCGGATATGCAAACTATGGTGCTGAAACATATTCAAGCTCGAGATTACAATTTTTTTTACAATCAGCTGTCAGGTGATCTCATTAGTAAATACCGTAATTTAACGACTAGCTTTGAGAATATATCTAAGAATTTACTGTACGGCTTCTATCCAACCACACTATCTTTCATTTTTTCTCTCATTTTTATAGCCTTCATCAATAGTTTTTTTTCAATTATTTTCTTCTTCTGGTTTGTCGCCATGAACCTCGTAACAGTTTTCTTTTTCAGAAAAAGTATCGTGGCTTCTCAAGAGCAAGCTAAAAGGCAAAATCTTCTGTTGGGCTATGTGGGTGATTTTTTGGCAAATGCCATTACAATGATAGCTTATCCTCGTGATCTTTACGCTGAAGAAGGATTTCTTAAGCTAAAAGAGAAAGGTATTTCTTCCACAGAAAAGTCAGAATTTGTGACCTTTAAAGCTGATATTTGGCGCAGTTTTTTCTCTTGGATTTTGTTAGTTTCCATGATTGCATTTTTGAGTTTTGGGTGGCAAAATAAGTGGATATCAGTTGGTGATTTTTCATTTATAGCAGCTATTTGCTTTTATATGCGTCGTTCCATTTGGATGACTTCATCCCAACTTTCAGACTTTTTCAAAGAAATTGGAACAGCCAAAGAAGCCCTATCCCTTCTCTTAGATGTTCACCAGCAAAAAGCTGTTGGAGCCCAGAAAAGCACACTCATGCAACTTACAAATACAATTGATTTCTCGCAAATTCGTTTCGGTTATAATCATGATAGACCCCTTTTTAACAATTTAACTTTCCAAATTTCACCAGGTCAAAAACTAGGAGTTTCTGGTAGTTCTGGAGCGGGAAAAACATCTCTTATTCATTTACTGCTCCGTCTTCATGATCCTGATCAAGGAACCATAATGATCAATGGAGAGAATTATAAGGACTTGCCTGTAGAGAATTTGAGGAACTTTTTTTCATATGTTCCCCAAAATGCGATGCTCTTCCACCGTTCAGTTTTTGACAATATAGCCTTTGGAAAAGTTGCAGCTTCCAAGGAAGAGGTTTATGAAGCTGCTAAGATTTGTTTGTGTGATGAATTTATACACTCTCTTGAACATGGTTACGATACGATCGTTGGGGAAGGCGGCCACAAGCTTTCTGGAGGCCAACGTCAGCGTATTGCTATTGCCAGAGCATATCTCAAAAAAGCTCCCGTGTTCATATTGGATGAAGCAACTTCCGCTCTTGACTTCGAGTTAGAAGAAAAGCTCCTGGATCAGCTTCTTCCAAAACTGCAAGACCACACAATCATATTAATTTCTCATCGGGCATCTTCATTAGAGAAAATGGACCGTGTGATTCAATTTAAGCATGGTCAAATCATCCAAGATAGTTTGCAAGATGAAGTCATTTAATATGAGTTATTCTCATAACGTGGAGATTCCCTTTGGTGCTTTGCATGAATTGGGCTGTAAGATCCTCCAAAAGAACGGAGCGTCGCCAAAGATTGCGAGTCAGGTGGTTGATGAATTGATTAAAAATGAAGTAAGTGGATATGATTCCCATGGCATTTTACGACTTATAGAATATGTCCAATCAATCACCCAAGGCCAAACAATTCCAGGCAACCAGCCTAGGGTGAAACAAACCAATAAATTTGTCAGCGAAATTGATGGTCAAAAATGTTTTGGCATCCTAAGCTCAGATGCGGCAGCAGAGGCTTTGATTGACCACTTAGAACGCGATCAACTAGGTTTTGTTATGCTGACAAATAGCGGTCATATTGGTCGGCTGTGGCCAATTGCATCATCTGTGTGCAAAAAGGGTGGCATTCTTATTGGATTTAGTAATCTTTCCGGCGCTGGTCAAAATGTTCTTCCTTTTGGAGGTAGCGACGGAAGATTATGTACAAATCCGATTGTTATAGGAGTTCCTTCTGATCCTCCAATAATATTGGATATGTCGACGAGTGCCGTATCTGAAGGAAAGCTCAGGAAACTATGGTTGCAGGGAGAGAAAGCGCCTAAAGGGTGGTTGTTTGATAAGAATTGGAAAACAGTTTGTGATCCCAGAAGATTTTATAAGAAGCGAAAAACGGCCTTTTTAGGGCCTCTGGGAGGAAAAGAATTTGGATATAAGGGCTTTGGACTTGCTTTAATGGCAGAAATCTTTGCAGGCATTCTAACAGGAGGGGGATATTCCCAGCCTTTAACTAGCAAGATTAATAATAATGCTTTATTTATAACCTTTCATCCCGATCTCTTGGGGCAATCCCTTAACCAATTTAGGGAGCGCGTTGAGGATCTTCTCAAATACCTTAAATCATCCTCTTCAAGTAAAGAATTCCATATTCCAGGTCGGGGGACCGTAAACCACCTTAAAACCTTTGATAAAAAACACCCCATATGTGTGAGTTTTAGACTATACCAAGAGTTGCAGGAGTTGGTTGCTTTCCAAGAATGATTCAGGAAAAAAATAACTTGTTGAGAGTGCGACATCAAACAAAACTATAGGAAAAATTATTATGAGAGTGTTCAGAAATTTTAGTATTCTTCTTAACATTTATGTTCTCGCCTGTTTTAATTGCTATGGTGTTGATAAAGCATTTGAAGATAAAAGAGTTGCTATTACTAAAGCATTTAGAAAAGCGTTTGATGTTTCTCTACCAAATGAATTTCAGCCATTAACGGGGGGATTGTCATCTCCAGGCATATACAAAGTTGTTATTAATAAAACACCCTACGTTTTACGTCTCAGTCACCCAAAGCGTAAACTTGGAGATGAACAAAGAACCATGTCCTGTATAAGATTAGGTGCTGACACAGGCTTATCTCCAAAAATTTATTATACAAGTGCAGAAGATGGTATCATCATTATGGACTATATTAAACAAAAGCTCTTAAATTGGGAGGAACTTACCCACTCTAACCATCTTAAAGCACTAGCCGCAACGCTGAGAAAACTTCACGCAGGACCCAAGTTTCCCGAATTTGTAACGGTATTTGAAGTTAGAAGATCATTTGAACGGATGTTAGGAGAGGATAGACCTGAGTTTCTGGAAGAGCTCTCAGTCTCATTAGATAAAATTGAATCCTCGTTAAAAGAGTTTAAGATAGATGAATGCCCATGTCACCACGACTTAAGGTTCGATAATCTTCTTTTGGATGGAGAGAAATTTTGGATAGTAGACTGGGAAGCAGCGGCTCAAGGAAACTTCTTGTTTGATATTGCAACAGTTATTATTTTTATGGCTATCACGGCCACTCAGGAAGACTTATTTTTGGAAACATATTTTGGGCAATCACCTACAGACGTTCAACGTTTGCAATTAGAGCTTATGAAGCAGTTTGTCTTAAGTTATTATGGTACAGCCTATCTGATGGTGGCTAAAACTCGATATCAACTGTCTCCAGCTAGACAAGATATTTCAACTTTACCGGATGCACAGCTTTTCTTAAGAAATCATATTAGGAATTCATCTTCCTCTATTTCCCCCCAGAATATTCAGGAATTTGGTTTGGTGCTGTTATACCAGGCATTTAAAAATGCAAGAGCAAGGCATTAAAATAAATTATGTCGACTTTCGATCGAGAGAATCGTGCTCTAAACGACACCTTAGTCCTATAATTAAGTTATCATTTCAGGAGGAGACAGAAAATAAGTTATATCTATAAAACCATGGAGTCCCCAGTAGATACCTTGACTTTAATTGCAAGTGAGAGGGGGTTAGCAGCCGTTCTTTGGAATAACGATAATCCGAAGCGGGTGCGGGTGGACTCTCTTGTGAAAAATGAGGGCCACGCGATGCTTCTGGAAACTGAACGTCAGCTGAAGGACTATTTTGAAGGAAAATTACAAAAATTTTCGCTGCAACTCGATTTCAAGGGCACAGCGTTCCAAAAACAAGTTTGGGAAGCTTTGTTAACTATTCCTTATGGAGAAACGCGAAGTTATGGGCAATTAGCAAAGCAAATTGGTAATCCTAAAGCGGTTCGAGCTGTGGGCGCTGCCAACGGAAAAAATCCTATTTCGATCATTGTACCCTGTCATCGTGTTATTGGGGCCAACGGTACGTTAACAGGCTTTGCAGGAGGACTTGAGAAAAAAGCTTATTTGCTCGAAATAGAATCTGAAAAGAAATTCTAAAAAAAGAAAACTCTATTGAAAACACTCAATCAAAATTTAGATCCGCCCCATAAAAATTCTATTAATTGTGTTGATTGTCGTTCACCCCAAAAATAAAGGATCCATCTGTTATTTTGATATCGTTGGGGTGCGAAGTTCTATGAGCCCAAACTTCAATATGTAAGGTGAGGGAATTATGATTTTTATGAATAATTTCAGCGTAATAGCTGACTTCATCACCATCGAGAAGAGGCTCATAAAATACGAGATCATTAACGGATAGCACGTTCACATCGCTACTGGCTTTACACGCGGCAATGTTACGCCCCGCTTGGTGCATTTGTGACAATACCCAGCCGTTATAAGCCTCTTTACTCACATTATGATTATGAGGTAAAGCAATGGCTTTAAGTGATAATTGCCGATTTGGGGGTAAATATGTTTCCATTTTTATGGCCTTTCAACTTACATAACCGGTAAATCGTGGGGAAAATGCAATACGGACGATAGATTGAAAAGTCTCTTCCAATCGCTTAGCACTCTTCATCCTCGAGTATTATAAATTTCCAAAGCTCTTAAAGCTTTTATGATTTACATTTTTATCAATTTTGGATTTGCCCGATGTTTTAGATAAGAATTTTTTATTATTGTCTTTTATCTATAAGGGCAAACAATATGTAACATAAATTTGCTAAAATTGCAAGAGAGTGATAATAAATTTAGAAGTTTTTATGAAAATTAGAAATTCTTGAATTTGATAAAAATGCGAAATCGCTTTTCCCAACGATTCCTGTGTATAAGGGGAGTTGGTTGGGGAAGTGTTTTAGAATCTATGCCCTTCTGGGGGCATAGATTTAGCTTTGCGCGGCGACAATCTAAATTGTCACAGGTCTGATGAGCTTAAGGTTTGTTTTTTTTGGCGGCGTTTTCTAATGAATCACCGGCCCCTTTCATATCTTTGCCAACGCCTTCCATTGTATTGCATCCTGCGAGAGCGATTCCCATAAAAACAGTTAAAATCATGATTTTTGACATGTTATCTCCTCTATTTTTTCGATTTTTCTTTTCAATATCCGGCTTGCATCTATCGCGCTTTTATTGGCTCGGTTTTTAATATTTGAACCTCGCTTGGATTTTGGATATCTGTGATAAAGTATCGAGATCATTAAAGAATAACAAGAAAATTTATAATTCTTAATTAAACTGGATTCAAAAAATTCTCCAAGATAAACTTAACGTTAATCGTAAGGATGGCGAGTTCTTTAGCTAAAGTTCCTATGCTGTTTCCTATATAAATTCCTCCATCCATGGTATTGCGACTTCTGACGATAAGCGCATCCAATTCGAATGGATCTCTATGAAAGAAATAATTTCTCACTTGGTCTGTATCGCGCAAACTCTTAAGCTCCGGATAATCACTGACTTCCTTAAGAAGTTCATAAATAGCACTGAGAAAGAATTCATAAGTGGAAAACCGGCTCTCGTCCGCTTTAATTTTGGCTAATAAGATATTTTCAATATGAGTTGGCTTATGAAAACGATGATCACTTTTAACCTGTTCTCTTTTCATAAAAGCCTGCATCTGTATTGCTTTTTCGCCCCGCGTTTGCGCAAGAAGTTCTTGTTTTATAATATCAATTTTCCTTGATTGCTCAGCTGAGGGGGAAGGGAAGTAGGCAGCGTATTGGGTTATAAAGGCTTGAATATAGGAATGCGCATTCTTCATGAGTTCAGTGACTTCACCTTGAGATACTGCAGCTTTAATTTTGTTTTCAAGCTCACATAATGCCTCGTAAATTTTCCAAAAAGTCGGTAGGGCACTTCCATTATTGTCTTTAAGGGCGTGAATGCTGTTGCTCACGAGACGCGCTTTCCCTGAAACAACTCTGGAATATCCTTCTTTATATGATTCAAATTCTACAGTTGTTTGGACGTCTAATTCATCTCTAAGGTCGTTAATCAGCTCGAGAACGCTTTGAATGCGGGTGCGTCGCAAGCTATCTTTATCAGATTTAGAGGTAAGTCCTGTCCGGTGAGTTTTGTGAAAAGCTCTTTCTAGAGCGGTTTGTGGGGGTTGGCTCCAATCAAAAGATCCAACAGGAACTATGACCCCCGCACTTCTAACTTTATCACAAAATTCATCATATTTATCGCTAAGATTCCCAAATCCATTACACGGACGTATACCTTGCAAAACTTCTCTTAACCGGTTTTGAATTTCCTGAGCTACTTTTGCTTGCTGTTCTTGATCTTTATAAATTTGAGCTTGAGCATCTGTAATACCCGCAAGTTCTTGATATATTTGGTCTTTTAGTAGACATAATTCTTGCTTCTTTTGTTCAGCTTCTTGCGTTCTATTGGCTATAAATAGCTGTTTTCTCTGTGCTTGAGCATCAAAAAGTTGCGTAAATATTTCTTCTGCACGCTCTTGTGTAACGGCTACGCCAACAATTAAGAGTTCCTGGCGGAGTTGTGGGGAATTTTTAAGGGGGTTTCCTATTCGCGTTAAAACTTTATAAGTTTCTGTCCGTTTCAGCTGGTATTGTTTGTGGTCTTCTGAAACTGCTGGTAAGGGAGCCAATTGTGGAATTTCAGTTTCATAAGTTAGAGGAGGAGATAAATTTGTCGATGTAGGAGATATATCTAACAAATTAGCGAGAGACCTAATCCCTGGCCACTGAGACGTAGATTGGCGCTGAACACGATTGAGGTTGAGGGATTTTAGGTATGTCCAAAGTTGAGGAGGAGACAAAGTATCTGTAGCGTTTTGATATTTAACTCCAAGACTTATAAACAGAGTTTGTAAACGTGTAACTTCGTCAAGCACGTTGGTAAAAATGACATGAGTCTCTGATGTTAGGGCGAAGAGTTTTCTAACTTTAGGTTTGCTTAAATGAGAGAGTTTGTCTCGTAAGGCCTCAAGAAGACCGTCATCGGGTATTGCTGTCTCAAGGGCTAAAGTAGACGGCATCATTAATTTAAACGTTTCTCCACATAGCTGTATAATTCTAAGAAGGGCTATTCTGTCTTTTAGTTGCGTGACATCTGGTTTGACGTCTAAAACACGTTTCGTTGTTGAACTCAAATACTCGATAGCTTTTTTATCGTAGAAAAATCCGGCTAGATTACGATATAGGCGAAGGCTTTGTTCTTGTTCTTGGGATAATCTTTTATTTTTCTTCAATCCTTGAAGAGAATCTGCAAGAGCTGCCAACCCTTCAGTGGGCTCAGCAAAAAGATCTTGAATAGCGACATCTAACAGGCTTTGAAAATTGCCGATAACGCGAGGCTGTTCCAAATATTGCAATGTTGAGGGGAATTTGAAGGAAGCCTCAGCCGCTCCGACTAAAATAGATAACAAAGGAGCTTTAATTTTTTGTTCAAAAGCGACACGTCTCTCTTCGGGACATTCAGAATAAAATTTCACGAAAGGTAAAGCTTTACCGTAATTCATATTTTGGAAATTTAGCGCGGGCGCGGGGTTTGTGGTTGTATCATCCAAAATAACAGGATCGAACTCATGAATTCTTTGAATCTCGCAAAGCGACTCTATGGCCTTGTCAAGTTTGGCATCCCTGATTTTTTGGGAATTAGGCGCCTCCCTCATCGTTTCAGGAATGCCAGGATTTTCATTTTGAAAAGGGAAATTCGCAGCATTATGAAAAGGTGAATATTGAGATGCCCAGCAGGGATGTAAAAATGAATTCGGTAATATCAGGGTGTTTGTGAGGATGCGTAAAAATTTTCTGATCAAGGTATTGCGCGCATATAATTTCATGTTGGCCTCCTATAAAGGGTGGTGGCTATAAAAATGTGGTGACAGGTCTTTTTGCTCATTGTGTAACACGACCACTGAGGAAATTAATTTATGTGGTTCTTCTTTTAATTATTTTCCCCCATGCTTCCTTGGTTTTTAAATTCTATTACGGGTTGCTATGGTCTGTTACACACTTGCAAAGTCGTTCAGCATGACAAGTGCTGCTTTTTTATCTCTTATTTAGATTTTGCAAACTGAAACTATTTTCAAAAAACCTAATGTAGTCTTCAAGTAAATCGAAAATATATTCATGTACTTAAGGATTAAAAGAGAATGGCCAAATTTTCTATCCGTAGAACATGCGTAAGCAGCTTACGTAAGTATTGTATACGCATAAGAATCCTCAAAATAGGCGATGGTATCTTTGAATTAAGAAATTAAAATTGTATTCGGGAGGAAATGAATGAGGTCGGGGATAAAAGCGATTTATAGTGATTAATTGAAACTTTCCATTACGATATATTTGTTCGTCTTGCAGTAGTCAATGCACCATTGCTTTTTACAAAAGGGGGCAGTTTGGGTAGAGGGGGTATGAGTTGGTGAAACACTTATGTCGCTTAGGCTGGAAACGTTAAGTTTGTAGAGGCATTGAAAGAGTTCATCATAGCTATCACAAACCCCCCCACTTGCTCTTTCCATACTAAAAAACCAGATCATATAGCAAATTTCCTCTTCGTTTATTTTTTATTTTTAGATCTTTTTTTTGCGGTTATTTTTGATGTCCCTATTTTTGGCATCATGGCGCGTTTGATATTTAAAATGAGGGATTGGATAAATCTTGACATAAAAATGAATGACAGAATGATTATGGCGGCAAGAACATACTTTATGTTCCAACATGCTATACACCCTCCAATTTTTTCCACCATAGGCCTATACCCAATAATTATTGCAAAGAATCTCAAAACTTTTTATGAACATTATCTTACTTATTCGACGCGGTTTTTAGGGATTAATACAACTTCGATTAACCCCTTTTCGTTAAGATCGATGCCCTATCAATTCATCATACCAAACTATGATTTCCCATATTATAGGAAAAACTACTTATAACTTGCTTAGGTAAAATCACTTACTGCCAGAGTGGCAAGATACGTGGAGTGAAATCAGAATAAAGGCGATAGAGTCTTTAGATAATCTTAGAGATATGGACAATTCTAATTGTTACCTTCCGTAATTATGATGGGAAAATGTTGATAGAGATGTAAATGAGTTGTTTTTATGAATACGTCTTTCGCAGAACACTGTTCTTGTGCTAATAAGGAGCTAATAAAAATTATGAAGTTGCCAGGCTTCTTGAAAAAAAAAGGCTTAAGATAAAAGTTGTATACCTAAAATTTGTTATTCCTTCACGCAGGATATAACCATTATTCTTGGGGATTTATATATGTTATGACGAAATATAAAGCTTTACTCCCCCAAGAAATTTATTTTGCAAGTCTCTGTACCATTGGCGGTATAAAGTTCTCTCAGCGTGAAATTGAAGTTATCAGCTGCATCTTCCAGATGCGAAAAGCAAAAAAAATAGCTTCTCTATTGTCAATTGCTCCCAAAACGGTTGATAGTCATATTCGAAATATTAGCCAAAAGTTGGATTGTAATTCTAGAGATGGCATTATAGATTTTATTGAAAAATCCGATAAGTATCTGGTGGTAAAGGCTTACTATTCTCAATTTATACTTCTCAAAGAATTTGAAGACATTTGCGAGAAAATCTCTAGAAATATCTTTTCAGGTCCCCAAGTTCCGCAATACTCCATTCAAGGAAAGAAAGTAACCTCAATTCACTTGGAGGTAGAACATGCCCAGTTTTTGCCCATTCTGAAAAAGCACCTTTATCTTCTAGGGCTTACGGAAATACCCATTTCTTTAGATGTACCTGCAAATGATGATGTTGTAAGCTTTTCGCTCCTCATGAAAGAGAAAGAAAACTACTATGAGGCCTTATTTGATCTGCTTGCAAAATTTTTTCCAGAGCAAGATTTTGCTACATATAAATCTTATTTTGAAGATCAGTCTGCGCTTCATTTAGCTCCAGACACGGTCTTGATTCACCAGACACCCAACAATTCAAGCTCTGAACAGGCTGGATTTAAAAGATCATTTATGAAATTAGAGTCCTTTTTCTTAACGGTAGGGCTTCTTTTAATATTTATTCCCATATTATACGCTACGTTTTATCCACATAGAGAACCAATTTTCGTTCGCTCTGACTTACCTATTCCTGCAGAAAATTGTTTGTTAAAGCGCCCCGAACTCCTGAATCAAATTGAAGAAAAGCTTCAAGGACAAACTGGGATTCAAAGGATAGCGCTAATTGGCGTTGTTGGAATTGGGGGTGTTGGGAAAACGACTCTCGCCCGTCAATTCGGTGTCAAACAGCATTCATCTGTTGTTTGGGAGATTAATGCTGAAACAAAAGAAACTCTTGTTAATTCATTTAAGGACTTAGCTTATGGTTTGGCGAAAACAGAAAGTCAAAAGAATGAATTAAACTTCATTCATAACATCAAAAATAGTAAAGAAAAGGAAAAGCAAGTCCTCTCTTTTGTCAAAAATCTTTTGAAACAGAGTCCGAATTGGTTGTTGATATTTGACAACGTTGAAACCATATCTAAGATAAAAATATATTTACCGCAAGATGCCGAAATTTGGGGTAAGGGAAATGTTATTATCACAACTAGGGATAGTATTATAAAAAATAACAGTTACCTAAAACCCGAACACATTATTCAATTGGGAGAGTTAAGCGACGCAGAAGGTTTGTCACTTTTGAGTAAGATACTCTTCAATTGTGAGGCCAGTAAGCTTGATGCCACGCAAAAAGAAGAAGCATTACATTTCTTGCAATACATACCTTCATTTCCCCTTGATATTACGATTGCTGCATATTATTTGAAAGAAACAAAATGTTCATATTCTAAATATTTAGATTATATAAGAAAAAATAGTGAAGAATTTATAAAAATACAGAAAGTATTTTTAGAAAGTATAGGAGACTACGTTAAAACTCGTTATGGTATTGTTACTCTTTCCTTAAAACATTTAATTGATTCAAGTCCAGATTTTAAGGATTTGCTGTTTTTTATGAGTTTATTAGATTCTCAAAACATACCTAAAAAATTGTTAAATAAATACAAAAGCGAATTGGTAGTTGATGACTTTATTTATAATTTAAAAAGATATTCCCTTATCACAAACGAATCTTCAGGGGATTACAATACAATACCTTCGATATCGATCCATCGCAGTACCCAACATATTAGTCTTTGTTATCTTAGCCAAGCAGAAGAATTAAAAGGAAATTTGCCCCTATTGCAACAAATCAGTACGACGCTAGCAAATTTTATTGCTGAAGTTGGAGATACGAAGGACACAGCTTCGATAAAACTTCTCCTCAACCATGGGAATCAATTCTTAAGTCATCGAGAAATATTAAGTGCTGATAATGTTGGAGTCGTAGGGAATGAATTAGGAATAATTTATTTCTACATGGGTGATTTTGTAAAAGCTGTTAACTTGTTTGAAGAGAGTTATGAGATTTTTAAAAGCAACCCCAATGAACAAGTTCGAGCGGCCAAAATTGCTTTATATATGGGGGCGTACTATCGATTACATGAAGGAGATTTGAAAAAAGCAAAACATTTGACCGAACAAGCCTTGAAAATTTACGAAAAGATATATGAATCAAATGATCCTGAAATAGCCAAGTCATTAATGTATAAGTCATTGGTGCATCGTTGTTTAGGAAACTATGGCGAGGCACGGCAACTTCTTGAACGTAGTCTTGAAATTTATATCCAAAAACACGGCCAAGACAGCATTATTACGGCAGAAGTCATGGTTTACTTGGGTCGTATTTATTCCAGATTAGGCCTTTATGCTGCGGCTAATGAGATTTTGGAAAAAGCTGTGGCAATATTCAAGAGTAATTTAGGCGAAGATCATATCGAAGTGGCTTGGTCATCTGTATATTTAGCTGAAGCCTATTCTCATATTGGTTACTATGATAAGGCCATACATCTTCTAGAGCGATGTAAAGTCATTTATAAGAAGCATGAAAAACATACTTATGTCTCAACGAATGCCATTTTTATTCATTTGGGAAGTGCCCTTCTTCTCGCAGATAAGAATCAAGGGGGTAAAGAATTAATAGAAGTCGGGATTGAGCATCTTAAAGATAGAGGGATAGAGAATGATTTCAGAATGCCTTGGGTTTTTACAAATCTTGGTATAGCGTATATGCATTTAGGTAATTATGAAGAGGCAGATAAAATTTTTGCAACTTCATATAAACTTTCAGAAAAGCACTACGGTGAGAATCATATTGAAACCGCAAAAATTTTATTGCAAATGGGAATGAATTATTGCCGGGCAGGGGATTAAGATAAAGGTGTAAACTATTTAGAGAAAAGTTTAAAAATATTGCAAAAAGCAGAGCATGCAGATGCGTATATGGCCTTGGAAGTCTTAGCTGATGTTTATTACCAAAAATCACAGAAACTGGCTAAATTGGATTTAGTAAGATCAAGAGAATCATTAAATCAATCCAATGTCTTCTTAAAGAGCGCGTTTGTAATTGTTCAAGAAAAGTTTCCGAAAAATTCTCCCCATATCGAAAGAATAAAAACTAAGTTAGTACAGCACAATGAAGTTCATGAAAAATTAATTTAGAAATTTAATGCGTATTGATGAACCGATATTGTATTTTTGATTATTTTAATATAATATAATGTCGATTGGGAGATTTTTAATAATAATTTTGAAGATTGTTCCTAAAATTAAATTTTATTAGAGAGTAATTTAAGCCGCTATAATATCAGTTGGAAATAGCCTTAATTTTTAATCATATCTCCTTGAAAAAAATTTTATTAGGGACGATTCTAACTAAGCAACGAACATTAAATTCTTTATATATTCTTTAATGATTTAATAGCGTTTTCTAGCATGCCTTAAGGAGGGAAAATTAAATGATTATCAATATATTTATAGTCTTTCTATTAAATTTGTGGATTTCTCATTCTGAAGCTTATGACTTTAGAGACACTTCAATGGAACCTTCCCTGAAAACACTTCGGTCTTCCTTCCCTAATACGTCAATCTCCAATAAGACTAAAAATAAAATTAAACAGTCAAGTGCAGTTCTTTCAGAAGGAAGCGAAAGAAGTAATAAAGGCCTCAGGCGTCTTACAAATCCTCTTAACGGTAAATATTATGTATCAGTTGAACAAGATCTTGTAGGCTTTCGCGTTCTTAAAAATCAATCGGGTGAAGCCTATAAACAAATAAAAATTAAATCAAATGAAGAAGGGGATAAATATCCTGTTGGAGCAGCCCCAAGAAGAATGCTTTCAAGGAAAGCAAATCCCTATGAGTCTAGTTTTAATTCGAGTTCTAATTCTAATTCTAATTCTGGTTTTTTGCCCCCCATAAGTGAAGAGGATAATGCAAATCAACATTTCGGACGGAGTGCATCTCTGCACCCTAATGTTTTTATGGGGGTCAATATAATTTCCCGAGCCGTTGTGGAAGCAGACTTGGTTCATTTAAATAGGTTGATGTTAGAATCAAAAAGAACGGCGGGAGGAGATAATTATAGTACAGAATATTTAGATGAATTTATGCGTAAACTTTCTTTCACGCCCGAAATTTTGAAGGTTTCAAAAGCTGAAGTTCTTCTAAAGGACGCAACTAGAGTTGGTTTTTATTCACTTTATATTAATGAAGATGGAGAATTAGAGTTAGATAACTTCTTTGTAGGGCCTCAGTATTTATATAAAGGTTATGGGAAAATGTTATGGGATCTTTGTCTTGCTATGGCTAGAACATATGGAAAACACAGTTTTATCTTATGGAGTAGTAAAGAAGCTGAAGAATTTTATAAAAAACGGGGGTGTGTAAAAATCGGAGAGAAGCCTTCGCCTGCAGACCCAAAACGTATACAACCCTTATTAAAATATGTTTTGGGCATTTCGAGGGAAAATCCTACAAGCATGTCAGCTGCTCGAAATAGTTCGTACGATAAAACCTATCTTACCTAATGTGGAGAGAACGCAACTACCCTTTGCTACCCTTATAATAAATAAGGATAATTCTCAAGAATTGTATAAATAAACTCAAAAGCCTATCTATTATTTTTAATTTTTTTAACTTGCTTTTTTGGTTCTACTTTCATTTCTTTTTTGCATTCGCTTTTACATAACCAATTACAATCGCTCTTGCATACCCTTCCGGCTCCCCATAACAAAAGGACTGTAAAAGATGCATTTATCACAATCATGTATTTGTTCATTGTGGGCGTCATGACCATAAATTTCATCTCCATAGGTAAGGAGACGAAATATGATAGGAAAACATGATGCAAAGTATGGAAAAATTCTGCACCTGCAAAAAAGAGAAGAACGTCGCGTAATTTATAACACATGTCATTCACCTCCATTCACTGTATAATATAGGACTTTCTTCTTAAATAAACAGTCTGTGAGGCCAAATTACGTTGGAAAAGAAAGACGATTGGAGAGTCACTTCATAACAAATTATTTTAGGATATCAAATTTTTTAAAAAGGGTTGCAGACGGCATAGTTACTTTTTCATTTTTCGTATTTTTGTCCAATCCCACCAAGGGGTTTTCTCACCTGTTTTTGCTTCATGAATGATGGCCGCAAAAACATCCCAAACACAGGGGTCTTGAGCATGACCTGTTAAAATTTCTAGTCGGCCAAAAAGGTCATCGGGTTCAGCTTGACTCAGTTGAATAATGGAGGTAATTCCTAACAATTCCAGGTCTTTATAAGTAGCTTTGCCAACATTTTTAAGTTTTAAGAGTTCATGCTTCATATTGCGGGCCTTTTTCAAAATTTTGTGTGCCAAAAAGAGACTGATTTTTAGGAAGGATGGGAATTAACATTTTAGAAAATCGTCAGCAAAGGGGCTAAAGGTAAAAGAGGGGAGAGGAACAACAAGATTTTCACCTTGCCATAAAGCAGGGAGAGTTTGAAGAATCAGGGAAGGAATATGCCTCAATTGTTCTTTTGATTTTTCGTCTAACAGCTGGAGGCCGTTACTTAATGTGTCAATTCGACAAGGAATATTTTTATGAATTTCAATAATGAAACGATCATCCCAATGATAAGTACCAGGTGATTCAACAAAAATTTGGGGTCCAACAGCTGCAGGTTCTCTTATAATCCACCATTCATTCGTTTTGTTCAAAATTTGACATCCTGCCAAGGTTATAGATTTTTCTGCCGTCAAAGCTGCCATCGCGCGATGCAAAGCTTGGCGTCGAACAGGATAATTTTTTGTGCCCATGAGTGTAAAAACTCGTTTTAATATTTCTTCAAAAACTTCCCCAGATTCTTTGGTAACTGTTTTTTTTAGAATGATGTAGCCATAGGGAGAAAAAGTCACATGGTGCTGAAGACAGGATGAGATGTATTGATCAATCAATCGTTGAGAATGCCTCAATCGCTCAAGAGTCTCCTGAAGACTTTTGGGGCTCAGTCCCTCTTCGGCGAGGATGGGCAGTAATTTGCGCCAGCGGATGCGGGCGAAGTCTTGGTTATTATTGCTGGGATCTTCAATAAAAGGCTGTCCAAATTCATGAAGTGTTTCTTTCAAACTTTGTGAATCAATGGTAAGGAGGGGGCGTAATATTCGTCCAAAAGGTGTAGAAATTTCATCCTGAATGCCCGTAAGCCCTTTGAGCCCGGATCCTTTAGCAAGACGAATCATAAACGTTTCAAGTTGATCTTGACTGTGATGTCCTGTTAATAAATGTTTGATACCATGGTCTTTGCACCATTGTCCCAATAAATGGTAGCGTGCTTCACGAGCTTTGGCTTGAAGTGCGGTTTCAGGGATCTTTCCCTCAGGGCCTCTTTGCCAGGTTAAAACATAATGATCTATTTTTTTTTCTTTCATCCAGCCCTTTACTTTGTAGGCCTCTTCAGTTGATTCCTTTCGTAATTGGTGATCAACCGTAAGAGCAATAGCTTTGCCATCCTGATCTTGAGCCCATTGATGTGCCAATAGGGTTAAAGCTAAACTATCGGGGCCGCCAGACGTGGCAACGGCGATTACGGGGGGTGAATCAAAGGGGGTAAAACGATTCATCAATTGTTTAAATTCAAAATGCGAAAGTGAACTCATAATCCAAGAACATCTTTCATGGAATAGAGTCCAGGATTTTGGTGGATAACCCACTCGACTGCACGCAAGGCACCTTTAGCATAAAGATTTCGCGAAAGTCCTCGATGACTTAGTTCAATCATTTCTTCATCATCAATAAAACGAACTGAGTGATCTCCAATAATCAGGCCGCCTCTTTGGACAGAAAAACCAATAGAGCCTTTGGGGCGTTCCCCTTGTCGATCCGGCCAGTTTTGTAAGGATGATAGTTCTTTTTTCCGCCCTTGTGCGGCGGCGTTACCCAGTATGAGTGAGGTACCAGAGGGAGCATCTTTCTTGTGGCGGTGGTGAATCTCTGAAATTTCAATGTCATATGTTTCGTCTAGGAGATTGGCTGATTGTTGAACAAGGTTTGTCAATAAAGTTATACCTACGCTCATATTGGCAGCCACCACCATCGGAATTTTTAAAGCCGCTTCTGAAAGAGTTTTTTCATGCTTTGGTTGGAAGCCCGTTGTTCCAATGACTAAAGGTTTTTTTAAGGTTATGGCTAGATTGATATAAGTGCTTAATGATTCAGGAGAGGTAAAATCAATAATCACGTCACTTTGTTCAAAAAGAGAGGAAACATTATCCCTTCTGCCGGCAATACTTAAGCGGCATCTCGGATGGTTTTGGAGTGCATTCAATATCGTTTGGCCCATGCGGCCTGTAGATCCTAATACGCCAACGTAAATCATGTGACAATCCTTATAGCTTTCGAATTTCCTTCGTCATTTTAGGAAGCGATAAGTTTAGGGAAACGAGTGTCTTTTCGTTAACCACTACTTCAGAAGGTGTGTCATAGACAATGGGGATATCCAAAGGTTTCTTACCCTTTAATATTGCACTTACAATCTCGCCTGTTTTCCGTCCCATTGCGTATCGGTCATAAGCAAGGGCTGCCAAGACTCCTCTCTCAACAGAAGCAGAATCATTGGCAAAAACAGGTACTTTATGCTTTAAAGCAGCTAATACAATAGCACCAACTGCAGCCATGGCTGTATTGTCATTTGGAAAAAAAATTGCGTCAACTTTACCGATTAAGCTTGTCGTAGCGCTCGTGGCATCTGCCGTATTATTTAGGGCAGTATAAATTAATCGAATCCCTTTAGTTTTTGCAACTTTTTCCATTTCATTTAAAAAACTGACGGAATTAACTTCCGCAGGGTTAAAAAGTACACCTAGGGTGGCCAGATGTGGTAAAAAAGCACGCATCATTTCAAGTTGTGGTTCAGGTTCCATAAAATCGCTGACGCCTGTCACAAGGGGCAGAGGTTCTGATTTTTTAGTAATTAATTTTGCAGCTACAGGATTGGTAACAGCCGTAAATACAAGCGGAACTGACATTGTTGAAACCAAGGGCAACAGTATTTGTGCTGATTGGGTCGACAAGGCTACCAAAATTTTAGGATGAAGAGAGGCAAATTTAGTGCCAATTTGAGTGGCTGTAGAAACATTCCCGTGAGCATTCTCATAAATAATTTTTGCAGATTTTTCATCAAAGCCATTAGCAGCAAGTTCAGCCAACAACCCTTTACGAACCGTATCAAGAGTATGATGCTCAATAATTTGTGTAATGGCAATGACAGGCAAATTCTTCGATTGGAACGAAGAAGAATAATGTTTAGGCCAGAAAAAATAAAACGTGCTTCCGACAATAATAAGGAAAAAAAGTAAAAGCCGTTTAAAATTTTGCGTCATGACTCACTTTTCTTGTTATTTTGGGAGGCCGTATCTTCTGATGACTCAAGGGTGATCGGCTTTGCTGGTGAGTTAAGTTTGTCTAACATAGAGCCATCTAAATCAGAATAACCTCCAATATATTTATTATTAATAAAAATTCTGGGAACAGTCATTGATTCTTCCATGGGGCGGCGCTCACTTGGCGGCATTTGTTCATAAGCTCTTTTTTTCATTTGATCATAGAGATCACGGCGACCTGCCAAACTAATTTCTTTATAAGGGATTGAGCGATCATCAAACATTGCTTTTGCTCTTCCACATCCCCCACATCCCGGTATGGTATAAATTTCAACGAGAACTGTAGAATTATTGACTGATGTTGGGAGAACAGGTTTGGCTAAACTCGGGTTTGTGATGGCGGAAATAATGAAAAGTAAGTAAGCTAAATGACGCATAGTCTGGTAATCCTCTTTTTAAAAAATAAACTTATCCTACTCTTAAAATAAGGATAATGAAAAAAAAATTCAATGGTTTAGATAAGTATTTAATTCTTGGGCTACATAAAGTGCGTAAAGATCATCAAAACCACCGATATGTACGTCACCAATAAAAATCTGAGGGACGGAAGTTCTACCGTTTGACCGTAAAATCATTTCTTTCCGTAAATCGTCACTTGTTGATACATCAATAATTTTATAAGGCACACCTAATTTATCGAACAATGCTTTTGCTCGAACACAATAGGGACAAATGGGGGTCACATAAATGATAACATCTTGCATAATATAGCCTCTTATTTATAGAGGAGTTATAACACGTGCGAGGGTTAAGATGCGAACTTCTTTTGCGCCTCCTTTTAGTAAAATTCGGGTACACTCTATTGTTGTTGCTCCTGTTGTAAAAACATCATCAATTAACGTGACAGATTTTCCTGTAAGAAAAGATAATTTCTGGTCGGGGATTATAAAAGCCCCCCGCACATTTGCTTGTCTTTCTTTGCGATTTTGATGTGCCTGCTTTTGAGTTGAGCGCTGCCGTTTGAGAAGATCGGTACGTGTAGGGATGTTTGTGAGATGTGTGAGATGATAAGACAAAAGGGCTGCTTGATTATATTGCCGCATAAATAAACGCTTCCAATGCAAAGGAATGGGAATTAATAAATCGGTTTGAGATAAAATATTTTGGCCTGCAATCAACATCAATTTACTTAAACCCGGAGCTAAATAGGTTCCATCACCTTGTTTAAATTTTAAGATAAGAGAGCGGGAGCTATCTTGATAGGCGAGGGTGCTTCTGCATTGCTTAAATAAAGGGGGAAGGCGGTGGCAGTGAGGGCATAATGTTTGTTCTGGTGTCTCGAAAGAAAATGGCCATCCACATAAAGCGCAGCAAGGAGATGATAAAAAAGTACACTCTTTCCAACAATGAGAACAAAGTGTGTGATGTTCCAAGACAATATTTGCGCACCCAATACAACGAGGAGGGAGGATCAAATCTAAAAAAGACGAAGCGTAAGACTGAATAAATGGAGAGTGATGTGGCATAAAAAATTCCCCCAAAGGTCACCTTTGAGGGAATCATGGCAAAATTGGGATAAAGATGAAAGTCTCTATACTGGCGCAGCTTCTTCATCTTCTGAACTCGTTTCTTCTTCTGTCGTTTCTTCTTCCTTTTTATCTTCCTCAGTGGATTCTTCTTCTGCTTCTTCAGTCGCTTCGGGCTTAGCGACTGCAGCACCAACAGTCATTTGGGCTTGCGCTCCGGGAATGCCATTTACCATTTGGGTACTAACCATTTGGGGATTTCCCGGCATTTGTTGAGGCATCATTCCTCTTTGCTGCATTTGTTGCATCATTTGAGGATTCATCTGAGGGTTCATTTGAGAATTCATCATTTGGGGATTTCCCCCCATTTGTTGAGGCATCATTCCTCTTTGTTGCATCTGTTGCATCATTTGTGGATTCATCATTTGCGGATTTCCTCCCATTTGGTGCGGCATCATTCCTCTTTGTTGCATCATTTGTGGATGTCCGCCCATTTGCTGAGGCATTCCAGGAGAATGTTGTATCATTTGTGGATTCCCAGGTGTTTGAGATTGAGGGAAGCTTCCAATAAGGCGTTGTCCGACTTGTCCAAGAAGACCTTGTTGTTGAGCACCAATGGTCATAGGGGCAATAAATGTGGGATTGATAAGGTTACAATTACCTTTATCACAAATATTTAGAGTTCGAGACTTTCTATCAAAGATAGATACAAAATTACCATTACTTGTTACGACGAATTGATCTTGGTCATACCCATAGTAAATGACAGCAAAAACACTTGTAAGTATTGTTGCGCAGATTAAAAATGTGGCGCGGATGGTATTCATTATTCCTCCTCGTGATCGCACTTCTTTTGAAGTATAGGGACTTTCGTCGTATAATTGATCGTATTCCATAATGGCTCTTCGATAATTTTCACTTAACTATATTTCTATCTTAAGGATTCTTTATTAAAATATCGTAAATGATATAGGTAAATTTTAGTGAATAATACTTTGTGTCGTGCTATAGGTTGAGTGTGGAAAGAAATCATGCTACGACTCAGTGAATAGCATATACGTAGGTTTTTTTCATGAAACGTCATTTTTTGTTTTTCTGGCTTTTTATTGTCAGTTTTTCGCCTATTTGCGGAAAAGACCGTGCTGAACTTTCCACTGTTTTGCCTATTTTGGAAACTTACATAAATCAAGCTATGAGTGCGGAAGGTGTTCCTGGGGCGATCGTAGTTATTGTTAAAGATGGTAAAGTTATTTATCTAAAGGGCTTTGGCGTAAAGATTTACGGAAAAAAAGACTCGGTAGATAAGCACACACCCTTTGCAATAGCTTCTTTAACAAAGAATTTTACCAACACACTCATTGCTCGTTTGGTGGATCAAGGTAAGCTTCACTGGGACGACAAAGTCTCTAAATACTTACCTGACTTCCAGTTGGGAAATGCGAAAATTTCCCAAGAAATGACGATAAGAGATATTTTATCTCACCGCACGGGTTTGCCGGGTTTTTCGGGAGATACGCTTAATGAATTGGGATGGAGTGCTCCGGAGATTGTTAAGGGTATGAAAAAAATACCTCTAGAAGGAGGATTTGGAAAGACCTTTACCTATCAAAACATTCTTGTAGGCCTTATGGGGGCTATTATTGAAAAGGTGACGGGAAAGTCCTTATTGCAAAATTATCAAGAAGAAATCTTTCAACCTGCTGGTTTAGAAGAAACCAAATTTGGAGATAGAAATCCCCCAACATTTTGGCAAAAATTTTTTAGAGCTTTCCAAAGAAAAGATGAGCAACCAACCTTTCATGATATTTTTCAAGGAAAAACGCGTTATCTACCCCAAGGGAATCCAGCACTCTATACATTTCCTGCGTCAAGTGGCCTCATTTCGACCGGAGAAGATTTAGGCAAATGGATGATATTTCAGCTTAATATGACGCGAGTGAATGGTAAGCCTACCATTAGTGAACTTAATTTGAATCAAATGCGGACCCCTTATGTAGATGTTCAAGTACAAGGAGGGCGCCAGTGGCCACAAAATCGTGTCACAAGGCTTCAATATGGCATGGGTTGGTTCATTCATGATTATGCAGGTGTTGATGTTTTAAGTCATATGGGGGGAATGGAAGGCACACGTTCATTCCTTATGCTTATTCCCGAAGATAATATGGGTGTTGCAATTGTGGCAAACCTAGGGGGTATGCGGGTCAGCCTTTTTCCGGAAGCGATTCGCAGTAAATTTTTGGATTTATATTTAAATGTCAAGGAAGAGATTGATTGGGCAAAAAACTTGCGTGTCGATCATCAAGACCTTATGCAAAAATATATTACAGGGCGTCGGGAACAAATGATGCAAGGGTTAGCGCCCGCTAGAAGTTTAAATGATTACGTAGGAATTTATGAAAATGATCTCTATGGAAAAGTGGAAATTGTAAATAAAGACAATAATTTAGTTCTTATTTATCGCGATCTACCCGAAACAAAGCTTACGCATTGGAATGGAAATGGGTTCCAATTTGAAGGAACGGCCTTCGCCAGTGGATTTTCTGGGACGGACTCGGGTGAAATTACATTTTCTGATGATCATGGAAAATCCCAACGTTTGATGATTAATCTTCTGCGCGAGGGGGAGGATCCCATCTTTAATAGGGTTCATTAGTTTACCGTAAAGATAAAATCACACCCTCACTATTTGTGATGTTCCCTCTTCTTTATTAGTCTGAGGAAGAATATTCCAGATGCTCTTGTTGGCGTTGCCACATAACGGCATATAACCCTTTTTGCCCTAAAAGGGCTTTGTGCCGTCCTCTCTCAACAATTTTCCCTTGATCAAGAACAAGGATTTCATCTGCATCAATAACTGTTGAAAGTCGATGTGCGATAATAACAGTACTATGGTTGGCTGAAAGTTCTTGAAGATTAGCTTGAATTTGTTTTTCTGTATGCGTATCCAAGGCAGACGTGGACTCGTCAAATAAAAATATTTGAGGTTTTTTGAGTAATGTCCTTGCAATAGCAACTCTTTGCTTTTCGCCTCCCGATAATTTAAGCCCTCGCTCTCCCACGCGGGTTTTGTATTTTTCAGGTAGACTCATTATAAATGTGTGGATATGGGCCTGACGGGCCGCGTCTTCAATTTGGGAATGCGAAGCACGAGGGTTGCCATATGCAATGTTATATTCAATTGTATCGTTAAACAAAACGGTATCTTGGGGGACAACGCCAATACTTTGGCGCAAGGATTTTTGGGTGACTTCTCTGATATCTTGATTATCAATAGTAATACTTCCATCCGTTACATCATAAAATCGGAAAAGAAGGCGACCAAGGGTAGATTTTCCTGCACCACTCGATCCTACGATAGCAATGGTCTTGCCGGCTTCTAAGCGAAAAGAAATATGTTTTAAGATGGGGCGGTCAACCGTATACGAAAAACTAACATTATCAAAGACAATCTCCCCACCCTCTACCACCAATGCAGGGGCATTGGGCTGGTCTTGAATTTCTTCGGGCACGCTGAGTAGGTCAAACATAGCTTCCATACTCACTAAGGCTAACTTCACTTCGCGATAAGCAAATCCTAGAGTGAATAAAGGAATATAAAGCTGAAGGAGATAAGTGTTAACAGCAGCAAAGTCTCCGACTGTCATTTTTTGGGTGCTTACGGAGGCGGCGGCCAAAAGCATAACAGCTACCAATCCCAAAGAAATTATAACAGCTTGCCCTATGTTAAGGAGAGAAAGGGAAGTCTTACTTTTAATAGCCGCTGATTCATATTTTTTAAGAGCAGAGTCAAATCGTGAGGCTTCATGCTGTTCATTGTTAAAATATTTGACTGTTTCGAAATTCAATAAGCTATCTATGGCCTTTGTATGGGCTTCCGAGTCTGTAGCATTCATAGTTCGGACAAAGCCAATGCGCCATTCTGTAATTGTAAGGGTGAAGACAATGTAGATAATCATGGTCAAAAGAGTAATGAGTGAGAATCGATAATCGTAAAGCACCCACAATACAATGGCGACTAAAAGAATTTCAACAAGGGTGGGAATAATATTAAAGGTTAAAAATTGGAGGAGGGATTCAATCCCTTTGGTTCCGCGTTCTATTGCGCGACTGAGACCACCGGTTTGGCGTTCGAGGTGAAAGCGCAGTCCTAAGGTATGCAAATGATGAAATATGGACAACCCAACTTGCCGAATAGCTCGTTGGGCTACCGTTGCAAAAATGCCATCCCGAATTTCCGCAAAAAGAGTGGAAACAAGTCGTGCTATCCCATAGGAGATGATGAGGATGACGGGAAGGGTTATAATACCTTGCTGTAGGGGAGAAAGCGCATCAATGCTCCCCTTAAATAGAAGCGGCACAATAAGTGTTGCGCCCTTCGCAATAATTAAGGAAATAAAGGAAAAAATAACTCTTGCTCGAATTTTAGGCAAAGTTCGTGGCCATATATAAGGTAAAATTTTTCTTAATGTTCTCATATTGGGGGTTAAGGAATCTTTTTTTAAGTTTGGTGTGGTGGTCATAAAATACCTCAGATTGAGCTTTTGACCTCATTATACGGGGTCTAATCACATAAGGCACAATATTTTTTCTTTTTTTTCAAGTTGTGTTAGGATAGGGTGTGGAATTGATATCAACAAGGATTGTTTGTGATTGCCTTTTATGATTATGAATTCAATACAGCTTCACCTACAATCTATTTTCATATACTTCAAATAAGTTAGGAAGAAAGCATGAAACAGATGCACAGTGCTAATGTGGCTTCGTTTGAGGATACAATTGCCATTTCCACCGTTGAAAATGAACCGGAAAAAACTCTCCGGGAGCGGTATTCTTATTGGCGTATCCGCATACTTTACAGTATGATATTTGGCTATGCGGCTTTTTACTTGGTTAGAATGAACTTTTCTATGGCTTTACCGGCGATCAGCGCCGAGTATGGCTATACCAAAACTCAGCTTGGAGCCATTATTACCTTATGGTCCATAATTTACGGTGTTGGTAAGTTCGTGAATGGATATTTTAGCGACCGTTCAAATGCCCGCTATTTTATGACATTGGGGTTGTTGGGAGCAGCCGTAAGCAGTTTTTTTATGGGATTTGGCTCAAGTCTTTACTATTTTGGATTTTTTTGGGCCATTAATGCCTGGTTTCAATCTATGGGATGGCCACCGGTTGCACGACTCTTAACCCATTGGTATAGCCCCACTGAACTGGGGACAAAGTGGGGTCTGACCAACATGTCCCATCAAATTGGGGGTGCTGCAATCGTGTTGATTGCAGGTTATTTGGTTCAACATTATGGATGGCAGTCTGCCTTTATTTTGCCTGCAATTCTTGTTCTGGGCATTGCGGCCCTCCTCTTCAACCGATTACGAGACACTCCCCAATCCATTGGGCTTCCTTCCATTGAGCAGCATAAAGGTTTGGTGAAAAATCCTTTAGAAACGGAAGAGGAACATCTTGCGCCCAAAGCCCTTATCATGCGTGTTTTGAAAAATCGTTTGCTTTGGTATGTTTGCCTCGGGAATATGTTTTTATATGTTGTTCGTATGGGAGTATTTAATTGGGCGCCTACTTTTTTAAGTGAGTTAAAAGGCGCCTCCTTAATGTCTTCAGGACGGCAAGTTGCTGGATTTGAGATTGCGGGAATAACGGGTGGTATTGCAGCAGGTTGGGCTTCTGATCGGTTCTTTTCAGGTCGTCGCGGGCCTGTAAGTGTTATTTACATGGGACTTTTGACGGCAAGCTTATTCTATTTTTGGTGGGTACCGGCAGGTAATCATCTCATGAATGGTATTGCCATGATGGCTGTTGGCTTCTTGGTATATGGTCCTCAAGTTCTAGCAGGTGTTGCTGCCGCTGACTTTGCTTCCAAGAAAGCCGTTGGTATGGCCAATGGTTTAACAGGTACATTTGGTTATTTAGGAAGTGGTTTATCTGGTATCTGCGTGGGGTGGGTTGCTGATCATTATGGATGGGGCGGAGGCTTTGTTTTCTTTATTGTTGCCTCACTTTTGGCAACGTTTTTCTTCTCTTTAACCTGGAATAATCGCGCCAAAGTTCTTGAAGAGCAGGCAGAAGCCCATATTGAGTAAAGATCCCGAGCTGCAAACCCTTAATCAGTGAGCCGTACGCATCTCTCACGATTTCTTTCTTGAGTTGATGACGGGAGTGCTGTATATTTTTCAATCATGAAAGAAGAATCGAATTATCGCCCATCGGGAGCGCCCCTTAGCTTTCGTCCTCCTAAGACAATTGTTCTGGTTGGCCTCATGGGGGCCGGCAAAACGAGCATTGGCAGACGTCTCGCTAAACGCCTTGAAGTTCCTTTTTACGACTCTGATATGGAAGTTGAATCCGCAGCAGGGTGTCATATTAAGGAAATTCTTGATATTTTTGGAGAAGAAGCCTTTGTTAATGGTGAATTTCGCGTCATTAATAGATTGCTCGAGCAAGATCCTCATGTCCTTGCAACGGGAGGAGGGTCTTTCATGTATCCAGCCACCCGAGAGCAGATTAAAGAAAAGGCAATTTCTGTTTGGTTGAAAGCAGATCTAGACACTCTTGTAGCCCGAGTATCTAGACGTACAGATCGACCTCTGTTAGAAGATGCAACCCGTCATCGAACAACTTTAGAAGAATTTATTGCCGAGCGATATCCTATTTATGGCGAAGCCAATGTCGTTGTACAAACCTTTGACGAGCCAACCAACACAACCGTTGATCGTGTAATTGCTGCTTTAGCTGAATATATTCGTGATAATTATCCAGCCCAGTATGTTTTAAAAGCGTTTTAGTAAGGGTTTACCCCAATGATTAAGTCCATAAGTAATCAGTGCTTCCTTTACTCTTTGTAGAAAAGTTCTTATGATTAAAAGGCTAGGGATGTAGATATGGTTGAACAATTGAGAAAAAGAATAGAGTTCAGAATGCAATACAAAAATGCTTTTATGTCGTTTCTATTCATGATGGGCATGACATTGTTTTTTAGTGTTTTGGCAAATGCTGAAACTTCTAACTCAGATCATATAGATCAATTTTCCCAATGCCAGCATTCATTAAAGCGCTTTAATACTCATTTAGAAAAATGCTCTAAAACAAGGTCTGCACAACCATATTACGAAGCTTTGTTCAAACAAATGCAAGAATTCTTGAGTATGACAAGCGTTCCTACCAATTCATCACAAGTCGCCAAGTGTGAGAATCTGCTAAAGGTCATTCAAGATATTGTTGGCACGCACCACGAAGGTCCTGATTTAGAGCCTATGCCTGCTTGCCCTACACCAAGCCAAGGAAAACTCACAAATTCTGTTCTGGATACCGGATCTCGTAGGCCGCTGCGAAAGAATATTCAGTATGTATATAATGAAGGAACACAAAAGAAGATAAAAGTGAGTGAGGAAAGTGAGGAACCTAAGAAAGAGGGAGAAGAAGAACATTATCTGACTTCAAAGTCAACTCGCCCCTCTACACCATCGAAGCTGGATCCTTCTGGAGTGCCGAGAGAGCTTGAATAAACTACTACCCTACAATTCGCGTCCGTTAATCTATTCTCTGCACAGGATGGTTCAACTTAAAAAATGACCTTTTTATTGGCTTTCATCATTCTTATATTACTCATTGGGGCAGGTTTTCTGTCTGCTTCTGAAACAGCAATTACTGCAGCTTCAAAGCCAAAACTCCATCATATGGCAAAACGAGGGGATAAGAAGGCTGTTCATATTCGCTTACTTCAACAAACCCCGGGTCTTACCTTGAGTGCTCTTTTGATGTGTGCCACTGTTTTTATTACTTTTGCTACCTCTTTAATGACAAAACTCATTGATACTCTTTTTCAGGAGGGAAATGGCATCATTTATGCACCGATAATTGCCAGTGCTCTCATCGTAATTTATGCAGAAACGATGCCAAAGATTATTGCAGTCAATCAACCTGAGCGTGTCGCTGTATTTTTGGCTACTCCTATGAGATTTATTTGCAAAATTTTTCGTCCCCTGACTATAGCCATTAATTTTATTGCACGGGTGACCTTAAAGTTATTCCGTTTTAATGTGCGAGTGACCTCAACGTCTCATGCAACTGTTGAGGAACTGCGTGGCGTCATCGATCTTCATCATGGTCCAGGACAAGATGTTCCTCATGAGCGTGCCATGCTGAAAGGGATATTGGATTTAGGGTCCGTACAGGTAGGGGAAATTATGGTGCATCGTAAGAATGTAACCATGATTGATGCTGATGACACTCTGGAAACGATTGTTGAGCAAGTTTTGGCGTGTCCATTTACCCGTGTCCCCTTATTTAGAACTGACCCAGACAATGTTATAGGCATCATCAATGCTAAGGCTCTTCTGCGGGCGGTACAAGCCCAAGGGGGCCAGGTGGGTAAATTGGATATCACAACGATTGCAAGCCCACCCTGGTTTGTACCTGAAAGTACGGATCTACTTGAACAACTTCAAGCTTTTCGATTGAGACGCGAACACTTCTCCTTAGTGGTTGATGAATATGGCTCTATTATGGGTATTGTAACCCTAGAAGACATTTTAGAAGAAATAGTGGGTGACATTTCAGATGAACATGATGTTACAGTTAAAGGAGTAAGAGCCCAAGAAGATGGATCATTCATCGTAGATGGAAATGTAACCATTCGGGATCTTAATCGTCAATTCGAATGGGACTTGCCGGATGAAGACGCCGCCACAATTGCTGGTTTGGTTTTGTTTGAAGTTCGGTTGATTCCTGAAGTCGGGCAAGCTTTTATGTTAGCTGACTTCCGTTTTGAGGTTATGCGACGCCATCGCAATCAAATCACTCTTTTGCGGATCACCCCCCCCGAGAAGAGATAATAAGCAAACCCAACAAGGGTGGCGAAATGTCGCAACAAGGGCGTGAAATTACTTTAAATGTTTTTATTCAATATGTTAGTTGAGTGTAGGCTCAGGAAAATTTCTGAAGTGCGCACAATTATCCTAAAATTATAGTGCAACTTTGGGTGTTATTTTATTAAATAAGTATGGATATAAGGGTTGCTAACAATGCAGTATCCACTTTGATATAAATGTTTTTTTGATGGAGTTAGATCATGGAAAAAATTAATTGTGAATTAAAAACTGCAAATTGTGTTTATGCCCCTATTTTTGCAAAATAGCAAAAAACAGGCTTATGAGTGTGGAAAAATAATCAAAATTATATATTACACTCGTTTTTAGTGTCCATTTGCAGCCCTGGTTGGTATGCTTAATTTGATCATTGTATAAATCAATATTATTATTGTATATCAATGAGTATAGAATTAAGTGGCACTTCAAGGATTAACTAGTGGATTTTAACTTAAATCATCTTAGATCATTCATTATTGTAGCCCGTACTGGAAATCTTAGTGCAGCAGCTAAAGAGTTAGGGACAACCCAGCCAAATTTAGGCCGTCAAATGACGGCCCTCGAAAAAGAAGTAAATCTCATACTTTTTGTTCGACATTCTCGCGGACTTGCTCTTACAAAACACGGGCAAGATTTTTTAAATTTATGTCAGGAAGTGGTGGGAAGACTAGCCCAAGGTACGGATGTAATACGTGAAAAAGATTCTGAACCTGAGGGAATGTTTAAGTTTACAAGTGGAATTGGTTTGCTTGAGACTGTTTTAGAAAATATTGCTTTATTCTCCGATAAATACCCCAAAATATCTTTTAGTTTTTCTTCAATAATCAATATTTACCAATTGCAAATAGGGGATGCAGATGCATCGGTTGGTTTGTATTCACAAAGTACTGCCGATTCAAATTTTATTGCCCGCCATCTGTACGATACTTCGATGCGTGTATATGCATCTCCCGAGTATTTAGCCAAGAATTCAACACCGAAAACGTTTGCAGATCTTCAACATCATAAGGTTCTTATATTTGGTGGTAATGAATTTGAAATTATGAATCAGCAGATTATGAAGCATACTTCGCCCCTTGTTATAACCCCTTTTGTAGAAGTTTTTACAGGCCCTGGAATGCGGACTCTTCTACTTTCAGGGGCAGGCATTGGATGCTACGGTTACCACAAGGAACTTATAGAAAAGGGCCTGCTGATTGATGTTTTTCCTGATCTGCCAAATAGTATAGTTTCCTATTATTATAGCTATCACAAACGGCTTGAAGGATCCCCCAAAATTAATGCATTTTACGAGTTTTTAAAAGAGATCACCAAAATCTGGGAACACCCGAAGGAGTAAGAATGTGGTCGTCCATTTATTGCATTTCAACGGTTGTTCAAGAAGTTAAACAGTGATTTTATACGATCCGGCCATTGCAGCTTTCACGCATAAAATCATAGTCATTTTAAGTTAAAGTCAAGTTTCACTAAAACCTATTGTAGCTAAAACCACCAGCGTTGGAGTCAATGGTTTTTAAGCGATCTAGGGCCCCTTGAAGAATGTATGTTGCCGCTAACTTATCTACGACTTCTCCGCGACGCTTGCGAGACATATCCGCGCTTAACAGCGTTCGATTCACAGCCGCAGTTGATAGACGCTCATCCCACAAAGCAACGAGCACTTGAGACAGCTCAGACATTGATCTGGCAAACTCTCTCATTTTTTCAGCTTGCGGCCCATATGAACCGTTCATATTTATGGGAAGGCCAACAACGATGCCTAAGGCGTGATATTGGTTACCAAGACTCAATATGGAAGCAATATCGGCATTTCTATTGGTGCGTCGAATCACGGTAACAGGTGTAGCAATACACCATGTTTCGTCTGAGATTGCGACCCCTATAGTGTTTTCGCCCAAATCAATACCCATAATTCTTCGGCCGCGTTCGCGATAACTTGCAAAGCTATTTAAGTCATAAAGTGGCATAATACTCTCCTCTTATTTAGATTTAACAGATTTTCGTAAATTATTCCAGTATTCCAATCGTTTAATAATGTCACGCTCAAATCCTCGTTCAAAAGGAATATAATAAGTTTGTTTTCCCATATTTTCAGGAAAGAAGTTTTGTCCTGAAAAACCTTGAGGGGTATCGTGATCATAAATATACCCTTTTCCGTAACCTTGCTTCTTCATCAGCGTTGTTGGCGCATTTAATATATTTTGGGGGGGCATAAGAGACCCTGATGACCGCGCAGCATTTTCCGCGCTTTTCCAGGCCATATAAACAGCATTGGATTTTGGGGCCGTCGCTAGATATGTTGCTGCATTTGCGAGGGCTAATTCGCCTTCTGGTGACCCTAACCGTTCATAGCTTTGTTGGCACGCCATGGCATGAATGAGGGCTTGAGGATCTGCAAGTCCAATATCTTCTGATGCAAATCTAACCATTCTTCGGGCAATAAATAGGGGATCTTCCCCACCAAGAATCATTCGTGCCATCCAATATAGAGCGGCATCAGGATCTGAGCCCCTCATCGACTTTATAAAAGCGCTGATTAAATTATAATGAAATTCTTGAGAACGGTCATATAAAGCGGCGCGTTGTTGTAATATCGTTGATAGGTCTTCAGGGGTGAGGGGTTTGTCGGATGATTGACATTGAATGGTTTCAATAAGATTGAGGAGCATTCTTCCGTCGCCATCTGCTAGGTGGATGAGGCTGGTGCGGGCTTCCGTTGTCAGAGCCAGTGAGTGTCCAATTTTCTTTTCAGCTCGTTGAACGAGGGCTTCTAGAGCCTCTGAGGTTAGAGAATGAATCACAAGAACGCGTGCACGAGATAATAAGGCAGTATTAAGAGCGAAAGAGGGGTTTTCTGTGGTAGCTCCAATCAAGGTGATGAGTCCGCTTTCCATGGGTCCCAAAAGAGCATCCTGTTGAGATTTATTAAATCGATGAATTTCATCTACGAACAGGATTGTATTTGTTGCTTTAGAAGCTTCCTCAAAAACACGGCGCAAATCGGCAACACCCGCAAAAACAGCCGATAATTGGATGAAGGGTTGATTCCGTTCCTTGGCAATGAGACGTGCGAGGGTCGTCTTACCTGTACCTGGAGGTCCCCAAAAAATAAGAGAAGGAAGACGTGGGGCTTTTAAAAAGGTGGTAAGGGATCCTTCTGCACTAATTAAATGATCTTGACCAACCACTTCACTTAAAGAAGTGGGGCGCAATTCTTCAGCTAAGGGGGGCATGGGTTCCGATAGATTGGAGGTAAATAAATCTGTCATGAATTTTTATTTACCTCTATTCGTTTATCGCCTTGGCGTATAATAAGTGATCTCAAAGTGGATGCCTTTGTTAATAAATCTTCTACTGATTCAATAGGGTAGTTGTTAATTTGCTCAAGGATGTCTCCGGGTTTTAATTGTAATTTTTGAGCCAAAACGTTGGTTCCCGGATTCGTTATAATAACACCTTTTTCAGGTGTTGTGAAAGGAAGCTGATATTGAGAAATAAGAGCCGGAGACAGATTCGCAACCTCTAAGCCCCTCAAAATTCCACCCAGTCTAGTAATAACTTGCTGATTTGGCGCTGGAACAGCAGGGGGCACAATAGGCTGGAAGGTTAATTGTTGGGCTTGCCCATTGCGCAAAATGCTTAGTATAATATTTTGGCCAATGGGTACAGACTGAATGCGATAAATAAATTCTTCTGGGTTGGAAATGCTTTGACCATTGAGAGAAGTAATAATATCCCCGGTTGTAAGCCCTGAGAGAAGGGCTGGGCTCGCGGCATGCAAAGCGCTAATAAGAACGCCTTGAGGAATGGGAAGATTGAGAGATTTTGCAATTTTGCTTGTCAGGCGCTGGACAGTAATACCTGCCCAAGGTCGTACAATAATTCCACCATTAGGAATGCTCTCCAACAGGGTTCTTATAACCGCTTGGGGAATGGCAAAACCAATACCATGGCTTGATCCTGTTTTAGATAGAATTGCGTTGGGAACACCAATTAAATTGCCTTGCATGCTGACCAGTGCGCCCCCGGAATTTCCTGGATTGATAGAGGCATCTGTTTGAATAAGCATACGTCCGCGAACATTTCTTGCAATTGCGGAAATAATTCCACTCGTTACAGTTTGGCCCACGCCAAAAGGATTCCCTATGGCTAAAATAAAGTCACCAACTTCTACATCGCTGTTTCCTAATGAAATTGAGGGAAGGGGAAAAGTCGATGGCACATCTTTCAGTTGAATGGCTACGAGGTCATTTTGATTATCCTTTGCAATTACTTCGCCTTCAAATTCACGATTATCGTTTAAAGTTACAAGAATTTTTTCTGCATTTGCAATAACATGGACACAAGTAATCACAATGCCTGTAGGGCTAACAATGACCCCAGATCCTAATGATGTGGCCCGAGCTTTTTCAGGTAGGTCTTTTAAAGGGGTATGACTGCCAAAGTAGAAGGTAAAAAAAGGGTCATTGCCTAATAATTCATTGTGTTTCTTCATGGATTTTGATGTGGAAATACTGACAATTGCGGGCGCCGTTTTCTTAACGATACTTGAGTAAGTAGTCTCGATGGAAGAAGTTACAGGAAAAGCGGCTCGTCCAGATAAAGGGGAGGACAAGAAGAATATCAAAATTAAGAGAAACAACCGATACATTATTAACCTTTCATTATAATTTTAAAGTATAGCAAAATAGTATTAAAGATAAGTTAGGATATTTGTTAAATGAGAAAAATTTTGAGACTGTATAAATAAATATCAAAATTTTTTGAAAAAGAATTAGTTAATGCTCATGTGTGTTTTCCATCATTTTTTGTCGCTATTGTTGGCTCTTCGATTCTAAGACGTTTAAGTAAAACTAAAATAATGATTGAAAAAAGGTTAATGCCAAGCTTTAGCATATTGTCTTTAGGGATTGTAGATAATGAAAATTTGTAATTAAGCACAAAGGCATGGAAATTTGTGCCCATACTTAAGGTTTTTGAATCAGTTGATCCAATCCAAATTGACAATTCTGGACCAAAATTAAACTGGTAAATTATTGAGTTATAGATAAATATCATAGGAATTGACAGATATAAAAGGCTTTTGAAAATGCGATATTGACCTTTTTTATAAATTTCCCAAGCGGCAGTTATGAACGCAAATGTGGTTATAATCCACAAAATGCACTGAAAGTAATTTTGAGCATTTCCAATTGCAAATGCTTTCTCAAAGTTCAATAAAAGAGATAAATTCAATAAGAAAGAAAATGCTAAAATGAAAATTGAAAAAACACTAAATATTTTGATTTTCATCATCATCTCACTCAATAAGTTATCTAAATTACTTTACCAAGCCGCAATAACGGCTCCTTTGTAGGTTGTTTCAATGAAAGTGCGAATCTCGGGGCTTTGGTATAATTTTACAAACTGCTGAATGTCGCTTTTATTTTCATCTTCTTCTCGGACAGCAATAATATTGACATAAGGAGAGTCCTTATCTTCATGGGTGATAGCTGTCGTGGGATCTAGGCCGGATTGTAAGACCCAATCAGTGTTGATAACAGCCGCATCAACATCTGGTAGAATTTTGGGAATAAGGGGAGCCTCCATTTCAACAAAAGAGATATTTTTGGGGTTAGAAGTTATGTCGAGGACAGTAGGGTTTGTGACACTTTTAACTTCTATTGTTTTGTTTTTTGATAATAATTTTAACGCACGTCCACCATTTGTTGGGTCGTTTGGGATCGCAATTTTAGCCCCCGCAGGCAAATCAGCTAAGGATTTAATTTTTTTTGAGTAAATACCAAGAGGCATGACAACAGTTTTGCCAATTGCCTTTAATTTGTAGCCGCGACTTTCCTTTTGTCCGTTCAGGAAAAGTTCATGTTGATAGCTATTAACATCCAAATCTTTGGAGGCTAAAGCCTCATTAGGTAAAACATAATCATTAAATTCAATCACATCGATAGTAAGGTTTTGTTTTTTAGCTATTTCTTTAATTTTGTTCACAATATCCGCATGAGGTCCTGCAGTGACCCCAACTTTTAATGCCATCGCTGCTGCACAAAGGGTAAAGGATGCGAATAAAATAGCTGAAAAATAGAGTTTCATTTTATAAATTCTCTTATTTGGTTAATCTTCTAGAAATAAAGTCCCCAAGCATTTGTATGGTTTGTACAAGTATAACGAGAATGACAACAATTATCAGCATCAAAGTGACATCATACCGTTGATATCCATAACGAATAGCGAGATCTCCCAATCCACCACCACCCACTGTGCCGGCCATTGCTGAAAATCCAATAAGGTTAATGATAACTGTAGTGATGCCGGCTATTAGGGAAGGCATAGCTTCAAAGAGAAGAATCTGAGTAATGATTTGTCGCTTTGAAGCGCCCATAGCGATACCAACTTCAATCAATCCCTGAGGTGTATTGCGCAATGCATCCTCAACCAGCCGTGTAACGAGAAGTGCGCCGGCTAAACTTAAAGGAATGATAGCGGCTAGAGTTCCAATAGAAGAGCCTACGAGAATACGTGTGAGGGGCATCAGGAGTACGACGAGGATAATATAGGGAATGGAACGAATCGCGTTTATGAAACTTCCCAAAATATGGTGAATCGCTGCGTGTGGATACAAACCCCTAGGAGCTGTAATCGACAATATTACGGCCAAAGGCAGGCCAATCAAGATAGATGCTAGCGTTGAAGCACTAACCATGAGCAAAGTTTCGAATAAGGATTGGAGGAGTAAAGATGTCATGGTGGGGGAATATATCCTAAAATTTCAGCTGAAATATTGTGTGTTTGAAAATAGGTTAAAATATCAGTGACAACAGTGTCTTCTTGGGTTTTATAGGAGGTGGGGAGCGTGACCACCATTGAGCCAAAAGCGACTTCACGGACATGTCCCAGGCTACCAATAATGATATTAATAGGTACATGAAACTTCTGAATAATATCTGCAATAGCGGGCTGATAGGAAGTGTTGTTTGAGAAGAATAGGCGAATTACCACATGGTCACCCTCACCAGATATAGGGTGCATCGTAGCACTGATGGCGCGCGGTAATTCCTTGATAAACAAATGGCTCACAAGGGATTGTGTGACCTCATGTTGTGGCCTCAAAAGAATGGATTCTACATTTCCAATTTCTACAACTTTTCCCTCATCTAAAACACAAACTTGGTCACAAATTTCTCGGATCACAGACATATCATGAGTTATAAGCAGAATAGTAATGCCCAACCTTTGATTCAAATCCTGCAAAAGAGCTAAAATTTCTAGTGCCGTTTCGGGGTCAAGAGCACTTGTAAATTCATCACACAACAAGAGGGATACATTTGAAACAAGAGCACGAGCAATAGCAACTCTTTGATTCTGACCCCCGCTGAGCTGACTTGGGTAAGAATGATATTTGTCGTGTAAACCGACAAGATCTGCAATCTCTTTGGCTTTTATTGTTATTTCATTAGCATTTAATCCTCTAAATTCAAGAGGCAGAGCAATATTTTCTAAGACAGTACGGCGACGTAATAGATTAAAATTTTGGAACACGGTCCCAATTTTTTGTAAAATATCCCGTCGCAATGGAAGTGAGGTATGGTTCATCGACACTTGATCGATAATGACCTCGCCAGAATTAGGAGATTCAAGTCCGTTCAAACACCGTAGGAGCGTGCTTTTACCTGCACCACTTCGCCCGATAATGCCAAATATTTGGCCTTGCGGAATAGACAAATCAATCCCTTTTAGAATTTCTTTAGGTATTTTGTCTGTTGTAAAGGTAACTTTTAAACCTTTAATATTGACGGCAAAATTGGTGAACACAGAACGCCCAAACTCATCTTTAATCAATCCACATGTTTATTTATACCATGTGCACACATTAAGTGAGGTATTTTTTAATAATTCATTTCTAATCGGACTAATTTTTAATAACCAAACCTTCCTTATTGCAGGAAATGTTCACCGTATCGCCCTCCTTAAGGGTGCCGTCAAGAAGTTTTAACGCCAGCGCGTCTTGAAGAGTGCGTTGGATAACACGTTTCAAAGGTCGCGCACCATATATTGGGTCAAATCCAGCTTCACTTAACCATTCCAAGGCTTTGTCATCAATGCTTAAAGCAATCTTTCTCTCGAGCAAACGGTTTTCCAACTGTTTCAATTGAATTTTGACAATCTGAGCCATATTTGCTCGACTCAAGCGATGGAAAATGAGGATTTCATCTAATCGATTTAAAAATTCTGGCCGGAAAGCTTGTCTGACAGCGTTCATGACCTGATCTCGCATATGAGGGGTCAAATCTCCTTCAAGATGATCTGCTAGGGCTTCAGCCCCTAGGTTGGAAGTCATTATAATCAGCGTATTCTTAAAATCGACCGTCCGACCTTGACCGTCTGTGAGACGACCATCATCTAAAACTTGCAAAAGAATATTAAACACGTCTCGATGAGCTTTCTCAACTTCATCAAAGAGAATAACCTGGTACGGACGGCGTCGAACGGCTTCTGTTAATTCACCCCCTTGCTCATACCCTACATACCCGGGAGGGGCACCAATGAGCCTTGAAACCGCATGTTTTTCCATATATTCCGACATGTCGATGCGAATCATATGAGATTCATCATTAAACATAAATCCCGCCAAAGCCTTCGTTAATTCGGTTTTGCCGACGCCAGTAGGACCTAAGAAGAGAAAGGAACCCATCGGCCGATTCGGATCTTGCAAGCCTGCTCGGCTTCGACGTATAGCATTGGCGATGGCTTTAATAGCTTCATCTTGACCTATGACACGTTGATGCAGTGACGCTTCCATGCCTAAAAGCTTATCTTTCTCGCCCGTCAACATTTTTTCAACAGGAATGCCTGTCCAGCGTTCTACAATGGCTGCAATATCTTGCTCAGTGACCTCTTCCTTTAAAGAACGCTGAGTTTGCTTGGATTCGATATCTAAAAGCTTGGTTTCAAGATCTGGAATAAGCCCATACATAATTTGACCGGCTCGTGCAAGATCTCCCTTACGTTGTGCCATATCAAGTTCCGAGCGTAATGAGTCAAGTTGTTCTTTGAGTTTTTGAGCTTGGTTTAAAATTTCCTTTTCCGCTCGCCATACTGAACTTAAGTTCAATGATTTTTCTTCTAAATCTGCGAGCTCTGTTTCAAGTTTCTGCAGTCGTTCCTGGGAGGCTTTATCTGTTTCTCGTTTCAGGGCCTCCCGTTCAATTTTAAGCTGAATAATTCGACGATCTAGCTCATCAATTTCTTCAGGCTTTGAGTCAACAATCATGCGTATACGGCTAGCTGCTTCGTCCATAAGATCAATGGCTTTGTCGGGTAGGAAACGATCACTAATATAGCGATTCGATAAGGTACAAGCAGCAACTATGGCTCCATCGCTAATTCTCACGCCATGATGAAGTTCATATTTTTCTTTCAACCCGCGCAAAATGGAAATGGAATCTTCCACTGTCGGTTCTGAAACGAAAACGGGTTGGAAACGACGAGCTAATGCCGCATCTTTTTCAATGTGTTGACGATATTCGTCTAAGGTTGTAGCTCCCAAACAGTGTAACTCTCCCCGAGCCAAGGCTGGCTTTAACATATTGCTGGCATCCATCGCTCCATCAGCTTTTCCAGCGCCAATGAGGGTGTGCAGTTCATCAATAAAGAGAATAATATCTCCTTGGGCGTGCGTAATCTCATTCAAAACGGCCTTAAGACGTTCTTCAAATTCACCGCGAAATTTTGCGCCAGCAATTAAGGCTCCTAAATCTAAAGACATCAGCTGAGTTTCCCGCAATGTCTCTGGCACATCCCCATTTACAATCCGTTGGGCAAGCCCTTCAACAATTGCTGTCTTCCCAACACCCGGCTCGCCAATTAAAACGGGGTTGTTTTTTGTTCGACGAGACAAAACTTGAATGGTCCGTCGTATTTCCTCGTCACGACCTATGACAGGATCAATTTTTCCCTCACGGGCAGCTTGAGTGAGATCACGGGCATATCGTTTTAAAGCATCATACGTATCTTCTGCAGTGGCGCTATCTGCTTTGCGCCCTTTTCTGAGGGTTTGAATCGCTTGATTCAAAGCTTCGGATTTCACACCCGCTTTTGCAAATAGACTTTTAGTAGGTTCAACCATTGATAGAGCTAAAAACAATATTTCAGCGGTGACAAAACGGTCACTAGCTTTATCTGCCGCCTTTTCGGCAACTTCTAGGACTTGCGCAACCTCAGGAGAAAGGTAAATTTGTCCCGCACCTCCACCGGTGACTTTGGATTGTTTATCAAGAGCTTCTTGGATAAGAGACTGTAATTGGTGCCCGGCATTGTTTTGAGAGGTGGCTTCATCAGCGAGCTGGCGACACAAACCCTGTTCATCATCCAAAAGAATTTTGGCGATATGTTCAGGGGTTAATCGTTGGTGTCCCTCTCGCAACGCAAACATTTGAGCAGATTGAATTATCCCTTGAGCTCGTTGCGTATAACGTTCTGTATTCATGGAGTTTTCTCCTTATTATATAAAATATTTATGAAAGATTATAACATTACTCCTGCCTAACCGCAATTTTGTTCTTAAATTGAGAGTAATTCGTCTTTTTTTCCTGAAAAATAGACGGTCATAAATGTTTGGGACGGTGATAGAGGGATAAAGAAAGTTTACAATGGTGATTGGAACAGGGGCATAAAAAAAATCTCGGCTACTTTTGAGAGAAGCCGAGATAGAGAAAAAAAGGAGTAAGGATTTATTGATTGGCTTGAGCAATAGCTAATTCTTGCTCAATTGAAAGTTCAAAATCGTTTGCAGCAATTAAAGCATCATCCTTTTCTGGGGTTTTCGCTTCTGCGCGAGGAAGGATAACGATGTTTTCTTTATACTCGTTGTTTAAACGTAAATAGTGCTCAGCTTGTTGATAATAGCTCTCAGCTAAAACGCGATCACCTGTCGTCATGGCATCACGCGCAAGAGTCGTATACTTTTCAACAGAATTTTGGATATTGCTTCTCAAATTTCCGCGAAGATTTTCATTTTGAGAGTATTCATTCACATTGGATTTAATAGAGCTGGACAACTTAGATCGACTAGTAGGAGTTGAACGTGTGCGTGCACGCTTCATCATCATCTGTTTCATCTGAAATCCCCAAAAATTATGATGCCATTAGATAAATTTATATTGAAGCGATGTGTTTTTTCTTATCAACTTCAAGGTATGCATTTAATATATCTTATAAAGAATCATTTAGCAATATATTTTTGCATGCCTTTTATGCTTATTTGACAGGCTTGGTTTTCCTAGACAAAATGACACATCGCTCGAAATTCTGGATGTCACGGTAAAATTCATATATATAACTATCTGAAAAAATTCGAATAACATCAGAAGCTTGGTCCGCCCCAAGTTCTAGAAAAGCTTTTGATGAAGTGGCTATAAGGTTTGGAATTTGCATCGCAAGGGCGCGATAACACTTGAGACCGTCGTCGCCAGCAAATAATGCTAGGAAGGGATCAAAGGAAGCAACCTCTTTTGATAGTTTCTCATAGGTAGCAATATAGGGAGGATTACTTATGATGATATCAAATGTTGCTGAAAGTGCATCTCCCCAATTTCCCACAATAAATGACACTCTATTTTCGAGATGGTGATTGTGTGCGTTTTCCTTGGCAACTAAGACAGCAGCTTCGCTGATATCCACACCTACTCCCGTTGCTTGAGGATACTCGGATAATAAAGTAAGGAGTAAACACCCCGTACCCGTACCCAGATCAAGTATTCGATAAGTTTGTGTTTTATCTTGAAAATGATCAAGAACCGCTTGAATTATGGTTTCGCTATCAGGTCTTGGGTCCAAAGTATCTGGAGTCACACAAAATTTACGGCTCCAAAATTCACGATATCCCCGAATTTTGGATAAGGGCTCTTGATTAAGGCGGCGTTTTAGAAGTCTATTAAATTCAGCTTTTTCATCGGCCGTTAAGTGTCGATCGTTTGCAAAATAGATTTCTTCATAAGAGGTCTTCAAGGCGTGAGCCATTAATAAACGGGCCTCTCTTTGAGGATTCTCAGTTATGGTAACCAGTTGGAGACTGGCGGCTTGAATGATATCGCAGAGGAGGGAGGTCATTTTTTGTCGGAAGGGGAAAAGATAATAATCAGCCCCAAGGCCAAGGCAGCGATCGAAGTAAATACCATACCCCCGAAAAAACATCCCTGAACGCCATAGGTGTCTGATAAGTGTCCTGCAATCACGTTGCCGATCATCACAGAGCCCCCAATACAAAAATAATAGAGGGCAAATGCGGTTCCCCGCAAATCAGCCGGCGCTTCTTCGGCAATCATGGCGGATATTAATCCTTGTGTCATTCCCATATGGAGGCCGACAATCATAACGCCACAAAGGGATCCCTTCCAAGTGGTGGCTCCAGCAAGGACGTAGTTAGCGATTAAAAGGACGCCCATGCCGAGAAGGAGAAGTTTTTGGCGGCTTACTTTATCGGCAAGACGACCTATCGGATAAGCAACTGCAGAATGAACCAATTCGTAGGCAACAAATAAAAGGGGCAACATCGCAATTTGCCAGCCTACAGATTTTGCTTGTAGATTTAAGAAAGCTTCACTAAATCTGGCTAACATGAGAATGGTGGTAACACCCAATAGTAACCAGTATCGATGGGAAAGAAATTTAATATCTTTTATATTCCATCGAAGGGTGCGCTTGGGTATTTCATGTTGAATTTTTGGTTGGGGTATGAGGAAGACAAGAATGAGCAAAGCAATAACCCCTGGAATTGTTGCTAATAAAAATACTGTTCTATAATTATTTGAAGTTACCATCATAAGACTCATGGCCAATAAAGACCCAAATACCACACCTAAAGGGTAGAGTGTTTGACGGATTCCATAACTTTTTCCATGAGTATGATTTGTTGTTAAATCTGCGATTAAAGCATCAGTTGGAGCAGATCTAACTCCTTTGCTCAGCCGATCAATACATTTTGCCATAAAAACAAGGTTAAAGCTGGTTGCAGCTGCAAACATAAATTTCACCAAGATAGTAAAAAGACTTCCTATAGCAATCATGGGTTTCCGGGTGCGAAAAATGTCACTTACCACGCCGGAAATAATTTTTGAGGCAAACATAAGGGCAATTGCAACTCCTTCTAAAATACCTACTTTTGTGTGGGAAGCGTGAAGGACCTCAGTCAAAAATGTAGGCAAGAGCGAGCCCACCATGATTGTTCCTGCACTCCAAAAAAAGTGCATCCATCCTACAGCCCACAAGGATCCATCCCCCAAGGTGGGTAAGCGTGCGTCAACCTTGTCGTCTTTGTTATCAGGGGCAATTCGCACCATCATTAATATCCTATAATATGCTAGAAGCTTAAGCGGCTTAATGATCAAGTATGTACCCTTCTTTTATTTTAAAAGCAATCGCTCGCGTATTTAGAAATTAATGCTTAATAATTTCCTAATAAATGTTTGGTCTCAGAGTGGAGATTTTTATGGATAATATTTTCAAGATAGCTCGAAAATTGAGGGTAGGGCTCTTAGGAAAGTGTGCGTAACACTTTGTAACATTCTAGCATTTGCCCAAGCTTTCTAAGTACGTCATTCTATATTAAGAATAAAGTATTAAAATGAGTGATATCCATTGTGGAAAGTTTGAGAATTGCCTCTAAGAATGTAAAGTCTGATGCGCAAGTAACCTTGCCGCTTAAGGTCCCTCATAATTCATTTGATTGGCAAAAAACTCTTGCTTCGCCTGTATCTTGCTCAGGTGTTGGTGTGCATTCAGGAATGCCGGCAACGATTACACTCCGTCCTGCAACGGCAAGCGCTGGGTATGTTTTCATTCGTACAGATGTTCCTGAAGATTCTCGCCGTATTAATGCTCGCTGGGATAAGGTTACAGATACGGCAATGTGTACGAAAATTACAAATGCTCATGGAGTATCTGTATCTACTATTGAACATGTTATTGCCGCATTGGCTGGTTGTGGCATTCATAATGCAATTATCGAATTAGATGGTCCTGAAGTTCCTATTATGGACGGAAGTTCTTCAAATTTTGTTGAATTGATTCATCAGGCATCTGTTCGCTCTCAGCGAAAGCTCCTCTCCCGAATCAAAGTGTTAAAGACCGTTGAGGTTAAAGTAGGTCATTCAACAGCAACTTTTAAACCAAGCGATGAATCTAAGTACACAATCCAATTTAATGCCAACGGACGTTTAGGCGATCAATCTTGGTCCCTATCTTATTATCCAGAACAAGATGATTTCTGTGATCTTCTCTCAGCTGCTCGGACTTTTGGGTTTTATGAAGATGCACAATATCTTTGGTCTCAAGGTCTTGCACAAGGGGCTTCTCTTGATAACACGATTGTTATTAAAGACGGTAAGGTCATGAATGAAGATGGACTTCGCTTCAATGATGAATTCGTTCGTCACAAAATGCTCGATGCCGTGGGTGACTTTGCTTTAGCTGGCATGCCTATTTTAGGACATTTTATAGGTGTGAATTCTGGTCATTCCCTTAACAACCAATTATTACGTGCCTTATTTGCAGATCAGTCTAATTGGTGTGTATAAAGCGATATTTTCGTCTTAAATTTTTTCTGATATATTTTCCTGTTAAGTAACCTATCGAACAGCTTTTTTGGTATAAGAAGATTTGTACCACCTATAAATTCCCACAAGACTGAGTCCAAACCATATAATTTCGATGAATACGGCTGTGAGATTCCATGCATTGATAAGAGAGAATAGAATTAATACTGCGCCAACAAGATTTAAGACAGAATAAATCAAGCCATCTGGCGACATTTTCTTGGCTTGGAGAAGAAAGTAAGCAAGCAAAATAGCAATTGCTCCTAAAAAGCCAATAACATCGTGAAGTTCTATAATCATCTCTTGTAACTCTTACTTTTGTTTATGTCTGAATATTGAGTATAGCAGATTTGTGGGGCAGAATGCAATCATCTGTGGCCAAAAGCTTGCTCTACCAGCCGTTTCGATCATAATCAACTGCGTGCGGGCGTTGGCTCCTTTAGGGGGATACAACCTTACAGTCTCCTGGGCGAAGCGGGAATGAGAGGATTGTCACATCAATATCACTCCTCATTTCTTAAACTTTTTAGCCCTCTATTTTGTTACGTTTAGTTTAATTCCCCCTATTTTTTGCCTCTTAGTAGGTGTAGGCGCTAGATTCATTACCCTGAATATGAGGTGCCTCATATGAATTATTGTGAACTTGTTTTTGTTGAAATGAAGCCCTTGGAGTTTGTCTTCTGTTTCGTGAGGGATTATGTCTTTGTGATATTCCAGCGTGCCCAAATCTTTTCTGACCACCAATTTGATACATTTGGTTGTTGCGTCTATAATTTTGCGGTCTTTGAGAGAATTGCGTTCGTGTATTTGACCTTAATTGACGTGTTCTTCCCTGACGAGGACGGCCTCCAATATACTTTTTCTGAGTGTGTGTTTCAGAAGGTTCATTAGCAAATGTATTGCTTAATATTCCAATTAAACTGCCTATAATTTGAGCAGCTGGATGAGAATTTTGAGCCTGTCGGGACAGATTGCCATTTATATTTCGCAAATCTAAAGCTTTGCAGTGGTTGTTAAATGATCCAGCAATGAATCCAACAATTAAAAACTTATATATGTTCAAAATTTTCATTATATTCCTCGTTTAAAATTTAATATACATGGTTAAATAGTTTTTTCTTATCTGCCAGTAATATGTATGTGTGAATTTAATGTTATAAATACAAGATAAATATTATTTTTTATTTTAATAATTTTATTTGCAAAAATGGGTGGCTAATTATTTAGAAAGCAAAAAATTGAGAATAGTGCGATTTATAGAATTATTAATATTTTTTTTATATTTATAGCCTAATATTAACTTATAACTTGTCTAACCAATGGAGGCGAAAATTAAATCTCTATTCTTTTTTATTATGACTCTTGGAATATTAACTTCAAATGCATATGGAATAACAAGTCGTCATATTTATTGCGAAAATAAGTATGATAGATGTGCGAACAAGTGTGCAGCGCTATACGGCAATCAGGGTTGCTATAATAGTTGTGATAATCGCTATAATCGGTGTTTGAACAAGGCACCTCGGATTATTGATCCTAATATTTATATACAGCCCTATACTTATGGTGTTCCTCAACAGCATTATTGGAGAAGCTATCCGAGACACCATCATCGGCGATACTAAATAGCGTGAGGGGTGGGTATTTACCCACCTCTTCATTCCTTTTTCTCATAAGAAATACCAAAAACCTTTTTTAGAATCTCGTACTCTTCAGGTGTTTTGGCAATTTCGTCAAATATTTCAAAAATACTTTTGTTTTCCCACTTTATCAGTTGATTAATAAGCGGGGGAGCGACGCTATGACGATCACTTTCTTCAAGAAAATTTGCAATAATGGCTAGCTGACGATAAGCTTCCTTTCGAGTTTTAACCTCACCATTACCATAGGCTTCAACTTTAGAGATTTCTTCATCTGTAGTTAAATTAAGGGGGGTATCTAATTGTGATGTCGTCGCCTCTTTCGGTTCCTCTGCCTTCAGGGAAATTTCTTCTAAGTCTGAATGATCTTGTGATTCACCGATAGGCTCTGAAAGAGTTTGCGTATCCATTTCAGGAAGAGCCTGGTGCTGAATGTCGGGTAAATCTTCTGATAGAGGGGCAGATTCATCTTCGGTTTCCACCTCTGCATCAGATTCAGTCACGTATTCTGGTTCATCTTCTGATGGAGGGGGGAGGTCGGATCCTTGCTCTATGACTGCTTCAGACGCAAGATCCTCCGGGGAGGGCTCTCGCTGTTGAATGGCCGATGAACAAATTCTCACCATCTCCTTTAGGGTTAATAATATTTGAGAAAATGAGGGTGGAGCTTCGTTCGTTAGGGTTGCAAGCATATTTTTAAAGCTCTGCATGGCATCTATTGCGTTTGTGAGGCTTTTGAGTTGTTTTAAGAGAAACTCATTGGATGTTTGCTCAAGGCTTTTTTGAAATTCTTCAACAGTTCCAACAATTTTACCTGGATCCATTCTTGCCATTTGATTGCGAGGTTTTTCTCCTCTCTTTTCAGAAGCATCACTCAGTTGAGCAGACTTATAATACCCAAGTCCAAAAGAGGATGAATCAATTTTGGACTGAGTTATTGGAATCAACATGAGCTTGGGAGGCAAAACGCTATCAAGCCACTCAAAAATTAAGAAGCGCTTTTCTGAATCTCCATCCGCTTCGAGTTGGGGGTAAATTGTTAGCCAAAATGTTTCACATAAACCTGACATTAGTAATGTACCGCGCGTTTGGCCTTCAATTCCATCCAAAGAGATCCAGGCTTCCATGAGCCAGGCGGTTATTTGAATATCTTTCGTTTTCTTGAGAAGTGCATCCACACATAAGTCTTCAATCTTGCCCCACTCTGCCCGTTTAAGGTCAGTTTTCCATATTCCCATAGAGAGCCTGGAATCATCTTCCTGTCTGTGGAGTCGGACATCATCATAAAGGGGATCATACCTTAACGATGAGCCGGTAGGATTTTGGGGTGTTACGGGACTTAAGAAATCCTTAAGTGCCGGAAGTGGTTTTCTCAAAGAAGAAGGAAATTGGGGGGTGGACATCACTACCCTCCTTTTGCTTTTTTGTCTTCGGCAGCTGGGGGTTCCGGTGCTTCTGGAGCTTCGGCAGCGTCTTCTTCAGGCTTTTTGGTTTTCTTGTCCTTCTTTTCCTTTTTGTCCCTTTTTTCAATATCTTCGCTGATTTCTTCTGTTGGTTTGACAAGACCTTGAACAATAACGGGCTTCTCGGCCATATCTGTGATTTTTTGATCCAAATCTGGGGCATCCGTTGGGAAGGAGGGAAGACTCAATATACCGCCGGGTTTTTTTCCGCTTGCAGGTTTGTTCAAAATAATACGATTGTATACAGTCGTTTTTTCTTCAGGACCATTGGGGATCTCAAATCGCAAGGTATTCGGTTTGGTATCTTGCATATTGGTAAAATCACTGTTGTTTGCTTGTTGTGTGCGTAACAGCCAAAGGAGAGCCCATTGTCCTGGGTAAGTATAGGTAACAGTTTGCTCGTCAACAGCCATAAAAGGCTGAGCATCATCTTGAAAGGGTTGTGTTTCAGATGAATCTGGCCAACGGAAAGTCATCGTGACCGGGTTCCCATAGGTCCAGCGACCGGCTTTCTTTTTATCATTATTTGAAATGGTTACCGTATCACTGGGGGCAATCGTCCACTCAATAATCATGTTGCCGCCAACTTCCTTTTCTTTATTGACCCTAAAGTCAATGGAAAAGTCCAATGCAGGTAAGTCGCCTGGAGATTTTGATTTCAAATAAGTATGAAAGAATTCCTTAACTTCTTCCATATCTTTTAAGAATTGGTAGGGTTCTTTGGCAGGTTCACCGAGTTGATAAACTTGTTCCAAGATGTGTTTAGGGCTGTCGCCAAACTGATGGTAAAGGGTAAAGAAGGCCTTAATATCTTCTGGTTCAGCCTCACCTTGGCTTTGAGAGGGATTTTCACCAACAAAGGGAAATTTATCTTTTAAGGTTTCATTAAAAGTGGCGACTAGCTTTTCGTAATTTTGGATACTATCTTTGCGTTTGGCAATTTCGCAGCGAGACATGAGTGCCCTTTGCAACTGTATGCGTCGATCCAGGAAGAAATCTCCAGAATTTTTTGCAACACGCTTCAAAGAGAACTTTGTAAAGCAGTTGCTCATCGTAAGATCAGCTGCATCTTTGTCGATAAAGTTTTCTAGGGTGGTAATGGCATTGTCAGGCTTTCGCTTGTCATATTGAGAAAGCTGATCAATAATTCGGGTCCATCTGTTGATGAGTGCTCTTTTCCCGACAAATGCCTTCATCATATCTGCCCCAAGAAGTTTAATCAGGGGTTGAGCATAGTTAATAGCTAAGTGAGAAACTAAAAAGCGTTGTTGTTCTAGATAGTTTTTGAGCTCTTCGGTGTCTTTCACCCGGAAACCCTCCAAGAATACAGGTGTTTTGCCATCCCACCAGTCAAAATTGTTATCACGAACTGTGTAGGGTTGGTACGAAATGAGGAGCGCATCAACCCGTTCTAAAAGTCTCGTAGCTAAAACTCCTAAAAGATTTTGCAGCTCCACAAACACCGTACCATTGTTCATATGGTTGAGTGTTTCTAATAACTTAATGAAAGAGGGGGTGGTATTTTTTATATCCCCTATGGCATTTCGTAAGAGTTCTTCATTGGTATCCCCAACTTGCAGACCTTTAGGAATATCAATAAAACTTTGAGCTTTTGCAATATCGGCAATGACATTGAGCTGCAAATTCTGTAAAGCAATTTTTTTAAAAGTTTCTCTGAGATGAATAGGAAAAGAATTCAATTCTTTCTCAATAAAGGTTTCATACTGCTTAATTAGATTTATAGTATTTTCAATAAGCTTTTGATTCCATAAGACAAATTTATTCTCAGGAATCTGCGTGATAAACATCTCCCCATTTGTTTTTGCCATAAATGACTCTGCAAAAAGCTTATGAAGATTTTTCTCGAGATTAAATATTCCCTCAGAAGGAAGATTTTTCTTTTGTGCCGTTCCTGTTGGATTCACCAAAGAAGCATTCATTTGCAATAGTTCATCATGGAAAGACTTGTAAAGGGTGCTGGTTAGGCTGGCAAGTCTTTCAACAAACGTTGGGCCAAAAGGGGGTAATGCATCAATTTTGGCCATTAAATCTGCAAATTCAGGGCCGGGATCAAAATAATTTCCATCAATCCAGTTATGTCCTGAAGTACCAAGAATGGGTAGACTTTCTCCAAGACCCGTTATAAATCCGCGAATAAGTTCCAGATTTATAGGTTGGTTGGGTTGGCCATTTCCGATGGTTGCCGTTAAATATCGGAGTTGTCCTATAAGAGACATAGGATCTGTTTGAGCAAATAAAACACTTAAAAAATTCATATAGAGAGTTTGAAGCGTGTTTTGGGCAATTGGATAGTATGCTTTCAAATCAATTGGGGGATATGGTGCTTCATGCAAAACTTTTCTAAATTTTTCATAAGAAGCAGAAAATTCTGGGGGCAAATGAATATTAAAAGTATACTCGATTAATTCACTTAATACACTTGAGTTAGCCTCTTCTCTTAAGCGGTTATATTTATCAATATTTTGAATTAATTGATTTATCTGCTCAACATAGTTTTTTACTTGATGATACTCAGACGTATTCAATGGGGTCAAAAGCATTACGATTGAGGTCGTTTTTGGCGCAGTGCCAAATATTGAATCTCCGGGGCGCATATTTAAGATGTCACGGGCTTTGAGGAGAAGATCCATATAAATAGTTCGTAAGATAATTTGTTCATAAGATATCTTTAAAGAACTATTCAATTGATCTTGAAGAGGGCTAAACCAGGAAGAGGGAATGAAAAATGAGAAAAAGCTTGTTCTTTGCAAATGGTTCATCATTTCAAGCAAACTTCGAGCTTGATTGTTGAATAAAGATTCGGGGACAGTTGTTTCTGCAAGTTGCGACGCGGGGAGTTGTTGTAAGATAGAGTTTACCTTGCCTAATACGGGCATGAGATAGTCTCTATTTTTCATGAAATTCTCATAGGCATTAAACATTCCGAAGGTTCCAATACCAACAAATGCAACCATTCCAGCCTTAGCAAGATTAAGATTTCGATTTGCAGAGATAAGACGGCTATAAATAGGGTAGGCAAGGCCTGATTCAAAGAATATTTTGCTTTCAAATATATCTTTACCAAAACAGATATTGCGAAATGTTGAGTTAATATATTGAGATTCATCCGTTTCAAATAAACGAGCTTGGCTAATGCGACTCAGCCTATTGGGGGTTTCGTTATTTTCATTCCATAGCAAAGAATCTTCTTCTTCCGTTGGCCGAGGCTGTGTTGAAAGTATGAGTTCTGATTTAAGCTCATTCTCCACATTTTCATTTTCTAAATCTTCTGTCATCAAAACACCAGAAGGAATTTGGCCACTATCTCCGCAAAAATAAATACCTCGTAACATTAAGGATTCTTCGTAAGCACTGCTTTTAAATAGGTGATCTAAATAAAGCTTCAGTCCATGTTTCAGGGAAAAGAATTCATTGGAAAGAACGAGAATTCCATCTCCATGTTCTTCCTCAACACCATGGGCAAACATTTCTAATTGAATACTGGCTAATTCTTCAGCAACACTTGTAAAAGCGTCATCTAACCAATGTGGTGAATATGCCGAATGCAGGGCGTAAGGGACAGACCATCCTAACATATTGTGTTGTTGGGCAATGGGAAGTTCGTGACAAAAACTTTGGAAGCCCGGTAAGAAATCACACTTTGTTACAATCACATATACGGGTAAGCGAAGACCAAGTAGGTGTTGGGCAGCGGTTAATTTGTGAGATAGAAACTTTGCACGTGCATTAATATTTTCAGGGCTTAATTGATGTCGGCCGTATAGTTCTGATGCAGAAATGGTTAAAATAATACCATCAAGGGGGCGTTTCGCGCGATAACGTCCTAAAAGGTTCAAAATCGTCCGCCAGCCATGTTCATCTGCAGCCGTTTTCTTTTCTTCAATTACAAGAGAACCATGAACATCTAAAACAACGGCACGATTATAAAACCACCATCGACAGGCAGGGTGACGATCCTTAATTCCAAAATCAGGCATACCAACAGGAAGATTCAAACCGGAACTTTCCATAAGAGTTGATTTTCCTGAATTGCTTGCTCCAATAAGTAAATACCAAGGAAGTTGATATTTATAAACAAGCGTGTCAAGTCGACCCCTCAAGAAAGCTAGGGCACGCAAAAAGGATAAGCTTATATCCCCAACACGAAAAGTACCTCTTAATGTTAAGAACTGTGATATGCGCCCACCTAAGGGAGGCATTTTATATTCAGGAATAATTTTTTCTACATAAGGATCGGGCTCAGGGTCAGGTATAGGCCCCTTTTTTTTAGCTTGCTTAATCGCATAGGTTGTTAAGAACGTGAGGGCAAGAATCAGGACAACGGCCAAAATGGTAATGATAAGGATAATTTCTGGAATCCGGCTTCCCAGATGAGAGAGTGAGTAAAAAAAAGAACTCATGTAATCCCCATCTGTTGAGCTTGAAGTAAAATATTACTTATAGATGAGTCCATTTCTTTGACAAGTTTGTACCATAGGACTGTCGAGGCAAAAAGATATACACCCAAAATACCCACAAAAGTCAGAAACCACATACGAATTTCTGGAAGTCCCTTACTGATAGTGGAATCCAAAACGTGTTCATAACAGCTCTCAATCAAATGTTCTCGACCGGGATCATATAAATTCGACGGGTGTCGGTTCACCATCCTGAAAAGTTGTTGGCGGTATAAATTTAATTTTTCCGGATTTGCATCTTCAGCGCGAAATTGACCTTTGAATCCAAGTCCTAAAATTAAGAGGTAGATAATGGCTAAATCTGCCTTTAAAGGATCATTGGTGCTAATAAGTTCTTCTATTTTTTTAAAAATTAGTTCGCCGGCAATTTGTGTTTGAAAAAATCGGCTTTCCAGCAAATTATCTTCCCATAACTTTTGACTCTTCCAGGGTATATTTAAAAATACCTCATCCGCAAACGCTACCATTGCATATAGAGATTCTTGATAAGAACTAACTGCAAATTCACCAGCTTGAATGGTTGATCGAATGGCTTGCTCTTCCAAGAGGATACTTAAGCGTCGTTGAATAATATTTACCAAAGGTTGTTCTTTATATTCTTCTGGTTCTTTTATTTCCTTAAGATCTTCTTCGTGTTCTGATTCAAGTGTCGCAGCATTAGCAGCTTCAGCGGCGGCGGTGATTGCTGCTTCTGTTTCTTCTAGTGTTTCTGGTTGTAATATGGGGTCAGGATCTTTCTTCTTGCCTTTTTGCTTTGAAAGTTTTAGGGGATCATTGCCATCGTTTGCTCTTAAAGCCAATTCTTTTTGACGCAATAAGAGATTAAAAAACTCATGGAAGTTCTGAACAAGAAATGAATGGGAGGTAATTTTAATACGACTCATTTATTGACTTAACCTTCTTGCTCAGTCGGTTCATTCTCGAAAGGATGAGGACCTTTTGCATATAAAACGATTCCTGATGGACGTTTGCTGGGTTGATCAGCGGCGTGAAAAATCATGAGATTTTCCCCAAGTTTAATATAATGAGGATCCATTTGGATGCGGTATAGCTGTAAACCACTACCAGGCATGAGATCTGCTAACTCATCGGCTTCAAGGGCCTCACGTGGAGCACCCGTTACACGTCTTATACGCGCTGATTCTATAAAATTTTCTGAGGTAATAACGCATTCCCTTACCCAATCAATCATTTCATTGGCATCCATAGTTTGTGGAATACGTACACCGATGAGGATACTTCCTTCTTCCCATACATGAGGAAGCTTGTGATAAAATAACCGATCGTTTTGCAGAAAAGGGATTATGGAGTATGTTTGCTCAATGCTTTGAATTATACGTTCCATCCACTCCAGAATTGGATTGATTGTATTGAAAATTTCATTATGTTTGTATGCAGAAAATGAGGGAATTGTTTGACTAAACCGTAAAGTTGCTAGGCGACCTGCAATCGTACATAAAGTTAAGTATAGATCGTAAGGGTGCGCCTTTCCCGTTCCGACAACAGCTTCAAATAAAGGGAGAGATTCGGCAAGTGGCCTGAGCAATTCACCTGTTTCTCTTAAAATTTCACTGCCAATCTGATTTTGCCATTTCTCGATTAAGTAGGAAGATTTTTCCCGCATTTTCAGGGCTAGGGATGCACAGCGAGTGCCTAGAGGAGAATTTTGATGAACCATAAAACAAGGCGGCATATACGGTGTCAAAAGAAAAGCTTCATCCTGATAAATAATGCGCGCAAGAGGAATATATTCATACCGAGCTGGGGGGACAACGCCCATCACTAGAGCTATTTTTGGTAACAACCTTGGAATCTGGATGATATTGTCGGGTGTATTTTCGTCTACGACTTCAGGACCATCGCTTGATGTATATCGAGGCCATTCTCCAATTACAGAGGAGCTTGTCCCTGTTCGCTCTGGAACAACGAGATACAGGGTCATGGCTTCTTTTGAAAGATCTTCTTTTAAGGGAGTGAGATCTAGTTCTAAGGGAATTTCATTGTCACTAGATCGATTTACAATAAGTCCGTCTGGCATGACAGCTTCAATTTCTAGAACACGTATAAGTCCAGTACTTAAAACAACAGGATCAAGCTTAAAATGATGGATGCCCCAATAAAAAGGAGTCAATCGATGCAAATGGTAGGACATGATTTGCTGATTACGCAATTCCATTTGCTGAAAATGTTGAGGGGATAATAGCATTCCTTCATGCCACTGAATTTCTGGTATTACAGGCGCTTTAGTCATCCTGTCATTCTCCCCTTTGCACAAGATGTTAAAAACATCTATTTAAAATTTTACAAAAATCCTTTCTTACTAGTATGAGCAGATTAATCAACTGAGACAAGGGTGTAAACTAAGGAAAGTGCATATTATTTTACAAAAATTTTTTATCATTTAATTGTGCTTAGCAAAAACAATTGCTTTTGCCAATATTGTGTTTAGGGAAAAGCGCCTATTTCCCTCAATTTTTGGCATAAGGTAATCAACAAACGATTAAAAAAATAGTTTAGAGACTACACAAAAAGTTTGGGCTAATAAGTTACTTATCCAGCCGTTTGATGACTTCATCTGTGAGATCTAACCCATCATTACAGTAAAGAACAATTGATTGATCCATTTGATTACCGTCGCCAATCGATGTATTCAAGATAATTTTTAAGTTCAAGGTTTTACCCAGATCATCTATAATCTCTTTGAGATCTTGTTTAATTTTTACGAGCCCACTTGTATATTCCTGATCTAACTCTTCTCGGCGACTTCGAACAATCTTTTCAAGCTCAGCAACCTTTTTATCAAATTCTGCCCGTTGTTTATGGTTTTCTTGAGTTGGCTCTTTACCTTCTTCATCACTTTTTTTAAATTGTTCGTACTCTGCGCTAAGTTTTGTTTCTCTTTGTAAAATTTCCTGATGAATTTTAGCATTCAGATTGTCTAAAGCATTTTTAAATTTTTGAAAAACTTTAGAGTTGGATTTTATGCGATTTATGTCCACAACACCTATGGATATAGTGGTGGGAAATTTTGTATTTGTGCGTTTAAAAAGAGAAAAAGATGTGGATGGGAAATGACTCCCAATCCACATAAAAATTCCAGCGCTACATAGCAATACCAACAAAAATAATAAAATGTTCTTTCGCTGGGTCATTCTTTCTCCTAAAGTCTTGCACTACCAGCGTGAGCTAAATCCAAACAGAAAGCGTTGTGTATCGTCATATTTCTCTCTCTTCACAGGGATTGCATAATCAATCTTTAGAGGTCCAAAAGGCGATGTCCAGGACAAACCGATACCAACTGAGGCACGAATCGTTCGTCTATCGATAACTTGCGGACCTGTTTGGCCCGCTTTCCATGTTGTACCGAAGTCAGTAAATATGGCACCTTTGACGCCAAATTCATTGGGAAGACCAATTGGGAAAAGGGTTTCAATAGTACCTGTCCAGGATCGCGTGCCTCCCATAGGGTCTCTTGTAATACTATCTCGTGGTCCAATACCACCCCAGGCAAATCCGCGGAAGGAATCTGCACCTAATTGAATACTATCCACAATACGAATAGGCTTTTTGCCCGCGCGTAATATTGCTGAAACGTTACCTCTTACGTTGATAACAACATCTTCAATAGGTGAATAAAACCATGTTGCGCCAATAGAATTCTTTAGGAAGTTTACTTTTCCTCCTAGACCTGCATACTGGTTACTTAAGCTTAAGAGATAGCCAGAGGTTGGATCAATACGACTATCACGTCGATCATATGCCAAGGTTTGCCCCACAGCTGATGTTACGAACTTTCCAGCTTGCTGTTTAATGATGGCAGAGGCATCATTTGCAATATGAGAAATATGATCATTTTTTAAGGTGTAAGTGAGAGTTTGGCCCAAATATTCCGTAATAGAATAAGCAATATGGGGTGAAAAACCATTTGTCGATGAAATAAAGTGTGACAGACGCGTTGAGCGCAGACGGAATAGATCTATACCGGCTTCAAGATTGTAACCTAGGAAATAGGGATCTGTGATACCTACATCATATTCTTGTGCGCGACGAGCAAGAGTAACGTTCGCATGAACAATTCGTCCTGTTCCCATAAAATTCCGCTCAGCGAATTTAACGTTACCCAAAATACCATCAAGGGTTGAGAAACCAGCGGCAACACCCATTTCACCAGTTGGCTGCTCCTCAAGTTTGACCACGAGGCGCGCCTTATCTGGTGCTGTGCCTTGTTCTGTCTGAATCTCAGATTTTTTGAAATAACCTAAGTCTTTTAAGTTCTTCTCGGCTTTCTTAAGTTTTGTTGAGTTATAGGCATCACCTTCGAGCATACCCAGTTCGCGTCGAATAACTTCGTCACGGGTGCGATCGTTCCCAACGACATCAATACGCTCAATATAGACTCGAGGACCTTCCCGAACTTCGAAGATGAGATCGATAGTTTTCTTTTCCCTATTTTTTTCAATTCGGGGTTGAATATCAGCAAATGCATATCCGTAGGTGCCGACATGGGTATTAAGAGAGGTAACATTACGTTCAATTTGTTTGCGAGAAAACTTAGCGCCACTTTGGATGTCGACAAGCGTCTTTAGTTCTTCGGCATTAACTTGTTTAAGGTGAGATATTACGTCAATTTTACCAAAAGTGTAAAGCTCACCTTCATCTACGGTAAAAGTAAGATAGAAGTCTTTATGATCTGGGCTCAATTCCGCAACGGCAGAAACTAATCGATAGTCCGGATATCCCATATCAAAATAATATTGTTGAAGATTTTGTTGATCAGCTGTGAAACGATCCGGGTCAAAGGTATCATCGCTTGCCCACAAACGGAACCAACGTGCCCGTTTTGTAAACAGCTGCTCTTCTAATCGTGATGAAGAGAAGTGCTTATTCCCAATAAAATTTATTTTGCGAACATAGGTGACTTCGCCTTCATTAATTTCAAAAACCAAATCAACACGATTTTCTTCTAAACGGATAACTTTAGGTTCAACCGTTGCATCAAATCGTCCCATACGACGATAAATTTCTAAAATACGTTGTTGAGCAGCTTGAATCTTTGTGCGGGAAAGAACTTCCCGTGGGCGCAATTGAATTTCCTCAGTTAGTTTATCTTCTTTCAATTTTGAATTGCCCTCAAAAGAAATACGGTTAATTAGGCTATTTTCCGTAACTTCAACGAGCAAACCATTATTCTGACGATGAATTTTAACGTCAGCAAAATAACCTGTGGCAAAGAGATCTTTTAATGCTTGATTCAGTTGAATATCGTCGAAAGAATCTCCAACCTTAAGGGGTAAGTTAGAAATAACTGTTTCTGATTCAATACGTTTGTTGCCAGTTACTTGTATCCCTTGAATGGTATTGGCAAACGCAGAAGATGCGAGAGTTGTGGTGACCAAGAAACCTGTTGCAAAAGACTTTATTGTTTTGGTTGCTGAAAGCATTATTTCTACCCTTTATTTATTTCAGTATGAGACGAACAACATCATTCCATGTGGACATGAGCATGACACTTACGACTATCGCTAACCCAGCCATGAAAGCATATTCTTGTATCTTTTCTGGAACAGGTTTGCCGCGAATGGCTTCAATGCCATAAAATAAGAGATGTCCCCCATCAAGAACGGGAATGGGGAGAAGATTGATAAGACCTAAATTAATTGATAAGAAAGCCATGAAGACTAAAAGAGCGGCGATACCCCCTTTAGCACTTTTCCCAGCCATGTCTCCGATGGATAAAAGGCCGCCTAATTCTTCAGAAGATCGTTTTCCGACAAGCATCTGCCCAATGCCTGTAAGGGCTTCAACGCAAGTTGTCCATGTTTTTTCAACAGCATGGGTGACGGCTGTTAGGGGATTAACTTTATGGTATTCGGGAAGGGAAGGTTTAATGCCTATCACACCAATAGGTTTTTGATTGCCTGCAGCATCGGTTTCAACCATTTTAATTTGAATAGTTTGCTCAGCACCATCTCGTGTAAAGCGGACGTCTACATCTTTCCCTTTGTTATTGATAATGAGATCCCGCAAATCATAAAAATCTTTTGCGACAATACCATTAAGGCTTATCAGTTTATCTCCAGCCTTGAGGCCTGATTTTTCTGCAATTTTTCCGGGGACAACTTCGCCGATTACCGCTGGAAGAATGGGTTCACCTTTTATGACAAATAAAGCAGAGAATATGGCGATGGCAAATAGGAAATTTGCCATAGGTCCAGCTACTGCTACAGCCATGCGTTGCCCAACTCTCTTGCTATGGAGACTCATAGATTTTTCTTCTGAGTTCATTTTCTCTAAAGAGTTAGCGTCAGGACGGCTACTCGCATCTGCGTCTCCAAAGAAACGAACATAGCCACCTAACGGAATTGCGCTTATTTTCCAACGTGTACCGGCGCTGTCATTCCATCCAAACAACTCAGGTCCAAATCCAATAGAGAAGACTTCAATCTTAACTTTATTATAACGGGCGATAAGATAGTGACCAAGTTCGTGAACAAATACAAGGATTGTTAGTACAATGAGAAAGGGAATCACATGTTGGGCAAAACTAAGCAGTGAGGTCATAGATTAAATTCCCGTTCCAAAAAGTTTAATTATTTGCAACCTTAGCTGATTCTGGGCGTTATGAAAATGTGCAAAAGCACTAGAAGGCAATTTTTTTGTGAATAACTTTTAAAGCTTCATTGCGAGCTTGTTGATCTATTTGTAAAACTTCATCAAGAGACCCTAAACGTGACTCGGGCATTTTTTCTAAAACTTCTCGGGAAATATTGACAATATCAAGGTAAGAAATTTTTTCTTCAACAAAAGCCTGTACGGCAATTTCATTTGCAGCATTAAGAACTGTAGGGCGGTCCCTTCCTATTTTTAAAGCTTGTCTTGCTAACAGAATTGCGGGAAATTTATTGGTATCCGGCTGCTCGAAAGTAAGCTGCCCAATTGAGGGTAAATCCAATCGTGGAAGATCTGTTTTGATGCGATTTGGCCAGGCGAGAGTATAAGCAATAGGAACGCGCATATCATGAATACCAAGCTGAGCAAGAACGGAACCATCTTGAAAGGAAAGTAAGGAATGTACGATGGATTGAGGGTGAATCAATATATCAATCTGCTCTTCAGAAAATCCAAAAATATAGGAAGCTTCAATCATTTCCAATCCTTTGTTCATTAAATTTGAACAATCGATGGTAACTTTTGGCCCCATAGCCCAGTTGGGGTGCTTTAAAGCTTGCGCAACGGTTACTGCTTTCATTTCCTGCACAGACAGCGTTCGAAAAGGGCCACCTGAGGCCGTTAAAATTAATTTTTCCACATAGGAACGATGCGGCTCATGGAAGACTTGAAAAATTGCATTATGCTCTGAATCAACCGGTAAGAGTGTGGCGTTATGATCTTTTATGGCTTTAAGCATTACAGGGCCTGCGGAAATCATGGACTCTTTATTGGCTAAAGCAATAATAGCTCCTCGCTCAATAGCCGCATATGTGGGTCGTAATCCTGCTGTTCCCACAATCGCAGACATGACCCATTGGGCAGGGGCTTGTGCCGCTTCAATGACAGCCGCCTTTCCTGCAGCAACAGTTATTCCTGTTCCCCCCAAGGCATTTTTCAAATTTATATATTGAGATTCGTCTTCTACAACCGCTAGTTTGGCTTTCAGAATCTTACTTTGGGCTGCAAGTGTCCCCACATCTTTTTGGGCAACCAGTGCTTCAACAGTAAATTGTTCCGGATTTTTTGATAGAAGGTCAACGGTACTCCTCCCAATTGAGCCAGTACTCCCTAAAATCGTAATGGAGCGCATAATTTAGGTTCCTCAAAAAAGCTTAAAAAATTTGAGGCCGACAAAGAAAATGGCCACCAGTAAGAGACTGTCAATTCGATCTAAAAGCCCCCCGTGGCCAGGTATAATATGACTAGAATCTTTAACTTTGAAAAGCCGTTTAGCGGCTGATTCTAAGATATCTCCTGTGTGACCCACGAATGTCGTCAATAGTGTCAGACAAAAGAGTATGGCTTGGCTTTTTATCCCCAATTCGCAATAAGGAGCAAGAGTTATCCCTATAGCCGTGCCGAGCATAGATCCTCCCATAAATCCGGACCATGTTTTCCCCGGACTAATGGTGGGGACCAATTTTGCTCCTCCCACAAGGCTTCCTACAACATAAGCGCTAATATCCGTTGTCCAAACAATTATGAGGGCCCATAACAAAGTAAGAGGGGTGAATTTTGCCAGATTTAAGATAGCTATCATTCCCAGACCAATATAAAGAGGTCCTGAAAGAAGTATTAGCGATGGGATGAGTCTGGTACCTAAGCGTTTGTGATAATAAAGAATAAATCCAAAGCCCCCCAGTGTGAAACAAAAAGGAATGACAAAACTGCCTGTTCCCATGATAGCCCACATCATTAGAAGACTGACAAGAAGATTAATGGGGTGCGTTAAGGGTAGGCCAGACATTTTTGACCATTCCCATAAAAGAATACCCAGTAAAAAGATAGTCAAAATATCAACGTAAGGGGATCCGAGGAGGACCGCACCAATTACCAGGGGCCCCCCAATGGCGGTTGATAATGTACGTTTTCCAAAATTACTCTGGTCAAAACTACTTTTTGGAGGCGATAACTGCACCATAACGACGCTCTCTTTGTTGATAGGTTTCAAGGGCTTGATCAAAATCTTCGGGTGAAAAATCTGGCCACAGTGTAGGTGAAAACACAAATTCTGTATATGCCATTTGCCACAAAAGGAAATTACTTATTCTTTTTTCACCGCTGGTCCGAATCAGCAAATCTGGATCTGGAATCTCTGTTGTATAAAGGTTATGACTGAAAATATCTGTGGAGATCTCTTCTACCTTTAATGTACCTGCTTTGACTTGCTCGGCAAGCTTTTTTGCTGTGCTGACGATTTCATCACGACCACCATAACTGAGAGCCATTATAAGTGTGATTCGGTTGTTTTCCTTTGTGAGGTCTTCGCTATCTTCGATAAGTTTTACTATATCATCGGGAAGTTTTGTCCGGTCGCCAATGACTTTTAAACGAACACCATTCTCAGCTAAATCCTTAACTTGATTTTTTAAGTTATAACGCAATAGTCCCATAAGTTCATCCACCCAACCTTGAGGGCGCAGCCAATTTTCAGCAGAGAAAGCATAAAGGGTTAAATAAGCAATGCCGCGCGAAGCCGCATGATGCACAATTTTACGTGTCACCTCAGCACCTTTGCGGTGGCCTGATATGGTGGACACACTATTTTTATCCGCCCAACGACCATTTCCATCCATAATAATGGCAACGTGTCGAGGGAGTGGCGAGCGGGCTATTGCCTCAATATGTGTTTGTGTCAAAGTTTCAGGCATAACCCTTACAAACCATTAAGAACATTTTTAAAACTATACCTATAAAGCATGCTTTTGAATCACTCGTCAATGAAAAGGCAATTGTTTCCTTATCTTTTCTGGAGTAAATGTAAGAAGAAACAAATTCGGTCATGTGAATTAAGAGAAAATCCTGATGAAATCTAAAACCAAAATAGGAATCTCAGCGATCGTTGTTTTTATAGCTGCCACAAGCTTATATATATATCCCATTTTCTTGAGCCAACCCCTGCCATCCGTATTGGTAAAAAAACAACTTTTCGCATCGGCCTTGTCCCCGCAAAGTATTTGGAGTCAAAAGTTTTTAGACCGCAATCCGTTGGTAAAGAGTAAAATTATTCAATTTGAAGCGGGCACTATATGTCAGAATTTAAAGACATTAAATACAAAATTATTGACTCATGAACAAATTTCTAATGAATTGAAAAATAGGGGATATATTTGTGTTTCGCGTCCCTTATCTGTCAATCCGAAAGCACCCATTAAAAAGTATTTGAAGATTGATAAAACCATCACAGAAAATCCAGAGGAGTCGGGAGTGGCTTACCAGGAAGTTTGTTATGATGCGGCACAACGGGAATGTGTAATTCGAATCAAGCGGGATGGTTTTCCCTTGAACAGGCGATCCAATCCTCATTCGTCAAAAGCGGTGTTGTTGGATGCTGAGGCGGATCCAGCGAGTTATGAAAATGAGGCTTTTAAGATTGGGGGAGACGGGCAAGCCATTCCCAAAGGGCCCCATAAATTTGGCTTGAAGAAGTGCCCTTATAAAATTAGCCAGAATCAAAATTATACAGCGTTATGTGAGGAATGGGTTGATCTCATTATGGAGCAAGCTCACCCAACTCTGAGGGAGCCAAAGAGGACGCAGAATTTATCTATCAAAACCGTGACGAAAGCCAAATAGCTGTTCGAGATATTTTTTTAATGGTTGAGGTTAAGAACTGATATGCTGGGGCGTCATGTCCCCCAAGTTCGATGGCTGTCTCTTTGTGTGCTATCTCATCTTGCCGACATTCTTCAATAAGGGTGATTAAAGCGTCATGATGATCTGTTGTTTTTTTTAATTCCTTCAATTGGCTTTGATAATGCTCAGCTATAACTTCTTCAACGGCAATCGTGCAGGCATGGGCGGCTTTCTCGCCTATGATGGCTGTAATCATCCCAAGAGCATACCCACCGACATGCCACAGAGGTTGTAAAATTGTCGGGCGGACTTGGTTTTCTATTATAAGGCGGTTAAATTTTTGTAAATGCTCTGCTTCTTCAGCGGCCATTGCAGTCAAGCTTTCCTCTGCAGGCGTATCTTTTAAAATGGCAAGTTGTCCTGCATAAATTCTCGAAGCTCCATATTCACCAGCTTGATTAACCCGGATCATTGACTTGATTTCGCTAGAGATTTCGACTGTACGATCGTTTTGTCTTGTCGATGATATGATCTGAGGGGGTGTTTTCCTTGAATTCATAGCTTAATTAATTCCTTTAACGATAACTCTTAAGGTGACTATATCAGAGAATTAATTGGTTAAGGACTTAGATTTTTGTAGAAATTTTTAACAGGAAAATTACGGGGCTAATTTTTTTATTTTTTTTATCATAGCCCCTGGCTATTAGATAATCCAAAAGCCAATTCGGTTGCAATGATAATTGTATAATTATGAATTAGAAAACGCTTAAAATGAAAGAATAATTTTATATAAGACTTAAATAACTTATTGAAAATAAATGATAAAAATAGTAAAAAAATTGAATTTGCGACAAAAGATCACACTCACTTTATTGATGATCATTTATAACTGAAATGAAGATTTTCGTGAAGACAAAACCATTTTCTATCGTCGTCCAAAGAGTTTTTCAATTTCTGGTCTTTGTAGCTTGATATAAGTTGGTCGTCCATGATTGCACTGTCCGGAATAAGGTGTTGCTTCCATTTGGCGTAAGAGGGCATTCATTTCGTCCAATGAAAGTTGACGGCCGGCCCGCACACTATTGTGGCAGGCAAGAGTTCCCATAATCTCATTTAGTTGCTCAGATAATTGTAAGGTAGTGTCCATATCCAAAATCTCAGAACTTAAATCATAGATGAGCTGTTTCCAGTCAGCTTTTCCTAATATAGCAGGGACTTCCCGCACCATGATGGCTGTAAGACCAAATTTATCTATAACCAGTCCAAGCTGATGCAGATCTTGTTGGCGAGAAAGAATGGCTTTTAAAGCCTCATCGGGGAGATCAACAATTTCCGGTAATAGTAAAGTTTGTCGCTTAATGCCGGCTGAAGCCTGTTCTTGTTTCATTTTTTCGTAAACAAGGCGTTCATGGGCTGCATGCTGATCAACTATAACAAGACTTTCAGGGGTTTCACTTAAAATATAGGTGCCATGAATTTGTGCACGTGCAAATCCAAGTGGATACTTATCTGAGGGTTCTGGAGCTGATTCAGGGATTGTAATTGCAGATAAGGGAGCGGCATGATAGGTAGCAATGGTTTCATCTAATCCCGGGGCTAAGTGCTGTTCAGGAAAAGAAAGCCGGACGGAATGAGAGGGAGCTGATCTCAAAGAAGGTCCGGAATATTGTTTCCCTGTCCAAGCACCTGGAGTCATGGTTGGCCGTTGGAAAGCAACAATAGCTTCTTTAGAAATTGTTGTTGAGCTTTGATGCGCGGCTTCCTGTAACGCGTTTTTAAGGGCACTGATCATCGTCCCTCTCACCAACCCTGCATCTCTAAAGCGAACTTCAGCTTTTGCAGGATGAACATTTATATCAACTTCAGCAGGGTCTATATCTAAAAATAGCGCCAAAACTGGGTGACGATTGCTTGCAAGAAAGTCCTGATAAGCCACGCGCACGGCAGCAGATAAAAGTTTATCTTTCACCGGGCGACCATTAACAAATAAATATTGAGTTGCCGCAGAACTCCGGTTAAATGTTGGCACACTGATTTTCCCTTTTAGTGTGAGTCCTTCTCGAACCATGAGCACAGGGCAAGAATTTTCAAGAAAATCCTTTCCTAAAATGGCACTAATGCGGTCCATGTTATTGGTGTAGGAAAATACTTGGCGTTCTCCATCAAATAAAGAAAAGTGAATTTCGGGATGAGCTAAGGCTAAACGGCTCAGTATATCGACAATGTGGGATAACTCCGTTGAGGGGGATTTCAAAAATTTGAGCCGTGCAGGGGTTGCATAAAAAAGGTCTCTGACTTCAACGCGTGTACCACAACCAAAGGACGTGGGGGAGAGTGCACTTTTACTGCCTCCCTCAACAGTTAGACGCCAGGCTGAATCATCATTTTTTGTTCGGCTGATAATTGTTAAGCGGCTTACGGCACCGATTGAGGGCAGGGCTTCCCCTCTAAATCCCAAGGTTCGAATATTAAATAAGTCGCTATCGGGTATTTTTGAAGTCGCATGTCGCTCCACGCTTAAATTTAAGTCGTTTTGGCTCATGCCTTGACCATTATCTGTAATAGAAATTAACGTACGACCCCCTTCGCGAACCACTATATCTATTTTCGTGGCTTGTGCATCAATGGCATTCTCAACCAACTCCTTAATAGCAGATGCGGGTCTTTCAATGACTTCACCCGCAGCAATCTGGTTAATGAGAGTGGGATCAAGAAACCTAACATTCATGCGATTTTACTCAAATAGTGTTGAGTCAAAATTTTTCCTTCTTCAACGGCGGGTTGGTCGAAAGGGTTTACGCCCAAAAGATGAGACATTGCAAGGGTTTCAAGAATATAATGCATCATCAATCCTCCCAAAGTTTTGGCGTCCAATTTTTCAAGTTCAATGACGCGCGTTGGGCATTTGTGACGTCGCAAAGTATCGATGGTGGCTTTTTGTTCAGCCATCATTAAATTGCCCATTGATTTTCCCTGAAAAAGATCTACGGCTGGATGCCCTACGGGAGGTATTGCTATTTTAAATATGTCATCAAAATGGTTTAACGTAATAAGGGTATAGACTTTATCACGGGGTCCATCTAGATAAAGTTGGAGTTGTGAATGCTGATCGACAGTTCCTAAAGCTTGAATGGGTGTAATGCCTTGAGCATTATTAGCCTTATCTTTTTTTCCTAAACTTTCTGCCCACAGTTGTCGAAACCACAAGGAGAAAGTGTTGAGTCGATCTATATAAGGCATCATTACAGTTTGAGTGATTCCCTCCTGGCTTAAACGTATATGTGCAAGAGCTCCCTGAAGAATTTGGCACTCTTGTGTATTAATTGCTGCTAAATTAGAATTCAAAATATCACGGGCACCATTTCGTATCTCTTTTGCATTTACACCCGCAATAAGGGCGGGTAGCATTCCCACAACGGTAAATACAGCAAAACGCCCCCCGATATTTGTCGGGTGATCTAAGCAAGCAATGTTGTAGGCAGTTGCCAATTGACGAATACCATTTTCAAAAGGTTCGCTGATGACAACAAAACAATCTTTAATAATTTTTTCATAACCTAAATCAACCCAATATTGCAGGCAAACTAAGAGTTGCATTAATGTTTCAGCGGTATTGCCTGATTTCGAAATGGCAATGATACCGGTCTTGGAGGGATCGATTTTATTGAGAGAATTTTTAAAAGTATGGGGATCAATATTGTCTAGGAAATGAAATCTCGGAATACATTTGTTGGCATCTCTTAAGCAAAGAAGGGTTTGCCCTCCTAAGCTAGATCCTCCCGTTCCCAAAATGAAAATATCTTCGAAATTCTGAAATTGATCGACTACAGGCTTTAATTGGGACAATAAATCATCAGATTGTAGTTCAATAAATAAGGGGAGGGTTGCATTGAGTGTTTGCAAATAGGATAAAGTTTCCGGAGCTTCTTCTAGAGAAGGGATTCCATCTAGGTTTTGGGTGAACAAAGTATTTTGCAAAATCACAAGCTAAGTCCTTATTTTTAAAACTATTAGTTATTTCTTATTTGTTTCATTCTGAGGAATTGGGGGTACAGTTACGTTATTTTGATTTTGCCTTAGTTGCGTGCATTGTAGTTCTTCAAGTTTTTGTTTTTCTTTGTATCCTTCGGGGTAAATTGTAGCAATGGCTACTGGATTTTTGGATAAGACAAAATTTGCGGCTTCTTGAACTTGCGTAGGTGTCACAGCGTTTATTTTACTGGGTAAGTTATCGATTTGTTCCACAGTAAATCCGACACCCAAACGAGTAAATGCCATAACACTGCTATTATTTCCATCTCTTGCGAAAGCAAGATTTGCAAGAATATCTCTTTTAGCATCCGCAAGCTCTTTATGAGTCACCCCTTTTTTAATAACATCTGAAATATGCTTTTGTATGGCGACTTTTAGAGCTGTAAGGGAGGCATCGGGGGCCAGTGTAGCGGAAAAAGAAAATTTCTCAGGGTCATAACTATCATCATCATAAGAACAGTAGGCACTCACAGCAATTTTCTGTTCATCAACAAGGCTTTTATAGAGTCGACTTGTATCATTGCCTCCCAAAATTTGTTCAAGAACAATTAGGGGATAGTAATGCTCGGCATTGGGGGCACGATGGTTAGGAGCGGCAAAATTCCACTGAACGGTCACTTGACTAACCCGCGGATTTTCTTGTTCAACTGTGATAGTAACTCCTTTATGATCTGGTTCTTTTATGCGAACACGCTGAGGAATAGGCTGAGACGGTATCATGCCAAAATGCTTTTCAACCATGGGTTTGAGTTTTTCCATAGTGATGTCCCCGGCAATAACAAGTATAGCATTATTGGGTGCATACCATTTTTTATAATGTTCATAGGTTGCTTCTCGTGTATAGGCAGCTATATGTTGAGGATATCCAATGGGGGGAATACCATAGGGATGATACCAGAAAGTTGCACGTAATAGAGATTCATAAGCCAAATTAAATGGGTTGTTATCCTGGCGCATCAAGCGTTCTTCTTGAACGACTTTCTGTTCTTCTTTCAATTCTCTTTCATTCAAAACCAAATTTTGCATTCGGTCGGCTTCAAGTTTGAGATAGAAATCTAAAAATTCAATAGCAATGTCACACGTGTAGGCTGTGAGGTCAGGCGTTGTGAAAGCATTAATTTGCCCTCCGTTGCTGGTGATAATCTTGCGAAATTGATCTGTGGGAATTTCTTTTGTACCTTTAAACATTAAGTGCTCAAGGAAGTGAGAGATGCCATGCATCGCTTCAGGGTCATCTGCTGTACCCACTTTATAAATTAAATTAACTGAAACCACTGGAGCCAAGTGATTTTCGATTAAAACAACTTGAAGACCATTTGGTAAAGATAATGTAGAGGGGTGAAAAATACCCTCTGCAGAAATAGGCGATAGGATGGAGTGAATGAAAAGTGTAACGGCCAAAATAATCCATTTTTTCATTATGAGCTTGCTCCTATTTGTTTTCCTTGAATTATATTTTGGCTGGAAAGTTCTTTAGGGTCACCAACAATAACGAATGTCAATTGGTCGGGTTTTAAAAGAGTTTTTGCAACAGCATTAACCTCCTTAAGGGTGACAGCAGAGATAATTTCATTCCGTTTATTGATGTAATCTAATCCGAGGTTATCTATTTGATAAACTAATAACGCTTTGGCAATTTTCATAGTTGAGCTGAAATTTAAAGCAAAGCTCCCAATTAGGCGCTTCTTAATAAAATCGAGCTCGGCCTGTGTTGCGCCTTCCGCCATGTCTGTCCATATTTTTCGAATCAGAGTGATCATTTCTTTGACACTCTTACTTTTTGTTGATGTATCTCCCGCTAGCAGAGAGGAATGCTGTGACCAGGTCAAATTCGCATCAATATCATAAGTTAGCCCCCGTTTTTCACGAATCTCATTCCATAAGCGAGATTCATATTGGCCTTCTCCCAAGATTTTAAGGAGAAGAAAGGCGGGGTAAAAGTTAGGGTCGGAGCGGGGAATTCCGGGTTGGGCAAACCGGATAAAACTTTGGGGAATATTAAGAGGCTCAATAACAGTCGTCCCCATTTTGGGTAGAATGGCCCTATCAATGTCATAAGGAACAGCTTTTGGTGGCAAATCTCCAAAAGTGGTATCCAAATAGTCCTTGACTTCGTTTGCGGAAATATCACCGACAATAGAGATGATTAACTGATCTTGGGCAAATCGGTCTTTCATAAATTGACGTAACTGAATATCAGTGATTTTTGAAAATTCCTTCAAGGTTTGTTGAACAGTTGTTCCATACGGATGGTTGGCAAAAAGGATCGTATTAAGTTTATTTGTAGCTATTGTGCGTTCGCTGTGGAGCGATTGTTCCAATATGGTTAGAATTTGATTTTTGACGCGGATAAGGGCCATTTTGTCAAAGCGAGGCTTTGTTAATATGTCTTTTAAAATATGAAAGGCTTGATGTATATTTTTTTTGACGGCTCGAATGCTAATTTGAAAGAAATCTTGAGAAGAGGCGATTGTTAGTTCAATATTATTTTTCAGCAATTCTGCCTTAAATTCTTGGCTATCCCAGTTTCCTGCGCCCTCATCTAATGTGCTTGATAATAAATAGGTAAGACCAGAAAATCCCTTGGGATCAGAAGCATTGCCGGCATTTTTAAAAGCCAAAGCAACGGAAACAACAGGAATATCATGGGTTTCTACCATCCACGCGCGTAGACCCTTTTTCCCTCTAACTTCTTGCACATTAATGGGCTTCGATTTGGGTTGGTGTGTCGGCGACGGTAAAGAAGATTGTCCGTGAGCAATACTTACCGAACAATAGAAACCCAAGACAATAATACAAGCAAAAAATGCTTTTATGAGTGACTGCTGCAGTAAACTGAGCAATAAACTAGAGTCAGAAATCCTTTTACAAAAAATTCGGGATTTTATCCTCATCATTCTCCTTCTTTCTCTGGGGGGGTCGTTTTTTTGCCAGCGTCAAGATTATTTTCAACTTTTTGATCTGTGGTGTTAGGCCGTGATAAAGTCAAATTTTCAGAGGCTTCTTTTTTCCAATTTTTTATTTGTGTGATTATTTTCTCAGAGACGTTGCCATCAATCTGGGCTTCTTCATCAACTTTTTTACGAATATCTGCAGGAACTTCCTGGTTTTCTGATGCCTTTTCAATGAGTTCTTTCTCTCCTTGTGAAGAAGTACGAGCTGAATCAATATGATAATCATCTCCTAAAATTGTTTTTTGGGCTTTTGCCGTTTCGGGAATAGCGTGCGGATTAGGTTTCCCTGGTGTAGGAGGTGGCAGCTTGGGGCGTGAAGCAAAGTCAGGGGGCAAAATAAGGCCTGGACTTGGTTCTGCGGTGTTCCATTCGTTAGGACTTGAGTGGTCTAAACCTAAAGCATTTCGGAAGCTATCGCATCCTCCTAAAATAAGAGTGTTTAATAGAAAGCCTGTTAAAAAGTACTTTTTATAACTTAATTGTTTTTCAGAAATTATCTTCATTTTTTTACCTAGTTAATGTTTATTATTTATTTTTGGAACCACATTTCTTTTAAATGCTCAATAATCACGAGACCAACGCCGACAACAATGCCAATGTCTGCAATATTAAATGTATACCAATGATAGCCATGAACATGAAAATCAAGGAAATCTGTAACCGCACCAAAACGAAGACGGTCTATTAAGTTACCAACAGCACCTCCCAAGACCATACCAAATGCAATGGCGAGCATCTTTGAATCAGACCGCCAAATCCAGGCTATCAGAACAAAAGCAAATGCAAAAGCAATTGAAGCTAGAATCCATACTCCATAAGGATTGTTGCTCGAGAGAAGTCCAAAACTAACCCCACGATTCCAGGCTAAGATAATATTCAGAAATGAAGTAACCCTTAAATTTTGAGGAGGAACCATGAGGTGATTCAAAACAATCCATTTGGAAAGTTGATCTAAAACAAAAATAATTCCCGCAAGTCCCAGGCCCATAAAAGGCCAAATACAAGGCAACGAATGAGAACGCAGCGTTTTTGCGTCACTTGACTTTTCTCCAGTTAACTCTTTTTTAATTTTTGCTTTTTTTGTCATCTTTACACTTCCTCTACGACATCCAGGCAACGTTTACATAAGTCTTCATGGATGCGTCCGACTTCTTCTAAAACTTTCCAACATCGACTACATTTTTGTCCCTCAGCCAAATTGACTATGACGCCTATATTTGTGACATCTTCGAGAACAAAAGCACCGGGAGGAGGTTGGGCAATGATTAGTGTTGCTTGAGAGGTAATGGAAAGTTCGGCTAACTCTGGGTCACTCATATCAAGCGATTTAAGAGTTTCGGCAATCTCAGGGGTTACGTAAATGGCGACATTGGCTTGTAAGCTAGACCCAATTGTTTTCGCGGTCCTTTCAACTTCTAAGGCACCTGTAATGACTCGTCGCACATCTCGAATAATTTCCCATTGAGAAGCTAAGGCAGCGTTAGTCCAGCTGAAGGGAATATCGGGAAAAACTTGCAAATGGATACTGTCCACATCTTCTCCATAGCGAGCTTGACGAGCCTCTTCAGTTGTGAAACTTAATACCGGAGCTAACCAATGGGTTAAGCAAGCAAAAATATGGTCCATAACGGTACGTACTGCGCGACGTTTTAGGGAAGACGGGGAGTCGCAATAGAGGCAATCTTTGCGTAAATCAAAGTAGAATGCGGATAAGTCAACAGCACAGAAAGTATGTAAGCTGGCATAAAAGTTCATAAAATCAAAAGTTTCGGCACTCTTTCGCAACGCCAAATCTAATTCAGCCAGACGATGTAAAATCAATTGCTCAAGTTTAGGCATATCATTGAAGGGAACTTGTTCTTCTGGGGTGAAGCCATCAAGGGCACCTAACAAATAGCGCAATGTATTGCGTAAGCGGCGGTAAATATCTTCTTGATATTTCAGAATTTCAGTCCCAATGCGCATATCTTCTGTATAATCGACGGATATAACCCATAAACGCAATATATCAGCCCCCATGGTATCAATAATGGTAATAGGGGCTAGAGCATTACCTTCCGATTTGGACATTTTAAGTCCTTTTTCATTTAAGGTAAAACCATGCGTTAAGACTTGGCGATAAGGAGCGTTTCCTGTTGTTCCGCAAGCTTCCATCAACGAGGACATAAACCAACCGCGGTGCTGGTCTGACCCTTCAAGATAAAGGTCGGCTGGCCAAGCTAATTCAGGACGATCTTTCAAAACAAATTCATGTGTACAGCCGCTATCAAACCATACATCCAGAATATCCATAACTTTGTCGTAATCATTAGGGTTGTATTTGGGAGCTAAAAAGCGACTGGCTTCGCTGGTGTACCAAGTATCACCACCCTCTTTAGCAACGGCTTCGACAATGCGGGCATGCACGTCAGCATCCCGTAAAACTTCCCCTGTTTCTTTGTGAATAAATAACGTCATGGGCGTTCCCCACGCACGTTGGCGCGACAAGTTCCAATCTGGACGGCTTTCGACCATGGAGCGAATACGATTTTTGCCAATGGTCGGTAACCAAGTGACTTCATCAATTGCCTTCAAAGATTTCGCACGCAAGTCATTTTTTTCCATGCTGATAAACCATTGTGCCGTTGTGCGAAAAATTAGCGGTGCCTTAGATCTCCATGAATGAGGATAACTATGAATGATTTTTGTGGCATGAAGAAGGAGGCCGACTTCTTGAATCGCTTCAATGACTTTGGCATTGGCTTTAAAGACAAATGTTCCGGCAAATAAGGGAACATTGGCATAATAGTGACCATCATCCGCAACGGTTCTAGGAATTTCAAGACCATGTTTTTTGCCAACTTCAAAGTCTTCTAGTCCATGACCTGGTGCTGTATGAACAAGGCCAGTTCCGGCTTCGGTGGTGACATGCTCCGCGTTAAGGAGAGGAACCGGAAAATCATACCCCTTTCCTTGTAAAGGATGAGAACAAATTACCCCGGCTAACTCCTTGCCACTAAGAGTTCCAAGTACGTGGTGTGTCTCAACATCTAATTTGGCGAGAAAGTCGGCAACCAAATCAGTTGCTACAAGGAAAGCCTGGTCATGCTTATCAGACTTAATGACGGAATACTCGATACTTTCTCCATATGCGATGGCTCGATTTCCGGGGAGGGTCCAAGGTGTCGTGGTCCAAATGACGGCAGCCACATTATTCAAAATAGGCAAGTGCGTTTCCTTGACAGGAAAAGCAACATAAATAGAGTCTGAGGTGTGATCTTTGTATTCAATTTCTGCTTCAGCCAATGTTGTTTTTTCAACAACGGACCACATAACTGGTTTTTGTCCCCGGTATAAACTTCCATTCAGAAGAAAACATCCTAATTGTTCAATAATTCGGGCTTCTGTTTTGAAATTCATGGTGGAGTAGGGATCATCCCAGTCCGCAACGATTCCCAACCGTTTGAATTCTTCCCGTTGAATATCAACCCACTTGGCGGCAAAGGTTCGGCATTCGGCTCGGAATTCTAATACATCAACATCATCTTTGTTAAGGCCTGCATCTCGATAGCTTTCCTCAATTTTCCATTCAATAGGTAAACCATGGCAGTCCCAACCGGGAACTAAAGGAGCGTCATAGCCAAGCATTTGGTATGTTTTATTGACAACGTCTTTTAAAGTTTCTGTGAGGGCGTGCCCAATATGAATGTGACCATTGGCATAGGGAGGGCCAAAATGAAGAATAAATTTTTTCCGGCCTTTAGATTGGGAGCGCAAGGTTTTGTATAGGTCAATTTTTTTCCAATAATTCAAAAAATCAACTTCACGTTTTGCCAAATTTGCCTTCATGGCAAAATTTGTTTTGGGGAGAAAAACTGTATTTTTATAATCGACTTTCATAAGCTTACAAGCTGACCTTCATTCCCTATGTGGTTTACGAGTAATTTTTTACTCACATAAAAATATACTAACCTTTTTGTATGAATGACAAAAGGGAGTTCGTCTATTTTGATGGTTTTTTGCTGCTTAGCCGCCCAAAGTTACTAAATACTTCACGCAAAACGCCAGTTTCATACCCTGTCGTTTCAGTTTTACGGTCAATCGGTTTAATATTTTTTGCCTCTTCACCGGAGTATGTTTTAATATCGCTTACTGTGTTACTTTTATCAAAATTAATTACGGTAACTTGTTGTTCCAGAACTTCTGGCGTAAAGAAGGATGTTGTTGCGGTTTTCTTAGAAACATAATACCAAGTATTTTGGTCAAAAGTAGAAATAGTGGACGGGCTTCCTAAAAGATCTTGCACTTGTTTCTTTGTTTGAACGCCTGGTTTAATTTGAGTAAATTGAACATTTTCTGCATTGAATCCCCGGGATTCTATAGTTGGGGCACAGCCAATTAAAAAACTTGAAAATATGAAAGAAGAAAAGAGAGATGCATTGCACTTCATGAGTTGGTAACCTAAAATAACTCTAATAATGTAAAATGAAAAACTACACTACATTTGACATCAACTCTTCAAACTGTCAATCATAAAGGTCTTGATGATCATGAAAATTTTGAATAAAACACAACCTAAAATGACTGATTTAGCTGCTGACCTCTATGCAAGTGTAACAAGTCAAGCCAGACAATATATATTTTTTGTGGATTATCAAATTCCTGATACACCGCAAGGTCGATTTGAGATCTTGGCACTCCATTTGGCTTTAATGTTACGAAGACTGAAATTTCCTTGGCCGAATGAGGTTGAGATGTGTCCCGAACTGAGCCAAAGTTTATGCAATTGGGTTGTGGCTGATATTGAGGAATCAATTAGATCCATGAAAGTAAGTGAATTGAAGATTACGCGCCATTTGAAGAGACTTATGGAAGGCTTCTATGGTCGACTCGTTGCCTATGACAAAGCGCTGGAATTGAATGATAAGGACATGCTAGAACAGACTATTCGTCGCAATGTCTATGGAATTGCTGATAAAATTGTGGATGATATCGTCATGGGTTTGGTTGCTTACACGCGTCAGACCTGGGATTGGATGCTAGAGACAAGCATTTCCCAAATTATCGTTGATTTAAAAGGAGATTAAGTAGGAGATGGAGTCGGATCCAAATATTGAATTCAGTCGAATTGTCCTTTTTGATGAAATCGGGGCAACAGGTGCAAAATATCACATAGAAGCCAAAGAGGAAGAGTGTCGAGGTCTGACAAGACGGTTTCAACTCGTGGCTATTCACTTTTTGAAAGCTGATTTTGAATTGTTTCAGGAATCAGAGCCTGGCTGTTACCGAATTGAGGGAACAGTCGTTGGGGATGTCATTCAAAGTTGTGTATCAACACTTAAAGATGTGCCGGCCCAAGTTCATGTGATTGTTAATATTCTGTTACGTCCTTCTCGGGAAGAAAATAAGGATGAAGAGTTTATCATTGACTTAGAAGATGAACGCGACATTGAGTATTATACTTCAGAATCCATTGATTTAGGTGAGACAGCTGCTCAATATCTTTATTTAAATTTAGATCCTTTTCCCCATGCACCTGGCGCCCCAGAATTTTCTCAAGACGAGAGTAAAGAGACCTTAAGTCCCTTAGCGCAAGCATTAGAAGTATTAAAAAAGAAGTAGAAAGAATGATAGTAGATAAAAATTTAAGAGATGATTTTATTATAACTATTAATATTAAAAAGTTTTTTAAGGGGTTCAAAACTTGCTTCAGAGACATCAACATAAATATATAAATTTCTCATTCTCTGTTTCTTTGTATTCACTAGTGTTCCAGTAAGTTATGGCCTTGAAAGTCCTGATGAATCTGAAAGGGCCAATGCGGATCAAATTACTTTACCCCAGTGAATGCTCCCTCAGTCCAAAGTAAACTGAATCTCCAACAACGGGGAGGTGTGATCAACAGGTTTTTACAGGGGTATTTTAATAACTCAGAAGAGGGAGATTCATTTTTTTAAATTGTTCGTCTAGAATTTAAAAGCCCGATTTTAAGGTCTTATAGGGTTAACTTTAAGCTTTTATCTAAGTTTTCTTTTTTGTTTTGAATTGCCTTTTGTGCTTGCTCTTTGGGTGAATTTGCGATAAAAACTGTAGCAAGACTGTCTGAAATCTATGTTATCTGGAGTTTTAAAAGAATGGCTGTTCCAAAGAAAAAAACATCAAAGTCTCGTAGAGATATGCGCCGTGCGCATCATGCTCTGACATCGATTCATAGTGGTGAATGCCCAAATTGTGGTGCTCGTAAGCTTCCGCATCATATTTGTGGATCTTGTGGCCATTACAAAGGGCGGCAGGTTGTTTCCAAGTTGGAAGCTCAAGCTGACCAACAAGACACATAAGGTGATCTTTCCTTTGGGAGGAACCTTATAATGTCATTTGTAATATCATTGGATGCAATGGGGGGAGATTCAGCTCCCCAAATTGTTATTGATGGAGCCGCCAAAGCTCTTTCCAATGGCTTAAAATGTACTTTTCTCGTATTTGGTGACGAGCATAAAATTAATCCTTTCCTATTAAAACATCCCCAGTACAAACAATATTTTAAGATTATTCATACGGATGAAGTCATTACAAATGAAATGAAAGTGGTTGTAGCGATTCGCACTCTTCCCAAATCAAGTATGCGTATGGCTATTGATGCTGTCGCGAAAGGTGAAGCTGCCGCTGTCGTTTCTGCGGGAAATACGGGTGCCTACATGGCTTTAAGCAAGTTGCTACTTAAAACTTTCGAGGGGATTGATCGCCCCGCTCTGGCTACGACGATCCCAACTTTGACGGGTCAAGCTCTTGTCATGGATTTTGGCGCAAACGTAGAGTGTACCTCTGAAAATATCACTCAATTTGCAATTTTAGGTCATGTCTTTGGTCAAAGGTTATTAAAAAAGGCCAGTCCAACGATTGGATTGCTGAACGTGGGTACGGAAGAAGTAAAGGGCAATGCCATTGTTCAAGAAGCGGCACAAAAAATACGTAACTTGAAGCATTTGAATTTCCATGGATTTGTGGAAGGTGATGACATTACATCTGGCACGACAGATATAGTCGTGACAGACGGATTTACGGGTAATGTTGCTTTGAAGACCATGGAAGGCACAGCAAAACTCATTCAAAAAATGTTAGAACAGTCTTTGCGCCAATCTTGGCGTGGTAAATTGGGGTATTTAATGGCTAAAGGTGCCTTTCAAAATATGAAAAATCGTATTGATCCTCGTATGCACAATGGCGCCCTATTTTTAGGCTTAAAAGGAATAGCTGTGAAAAGTCACGGGGGTATGGATGCATTTGGATTCGCCAATGCAATTCGTGTTGCAGCTTCTCTAGCTTCAGATGCAGCCTCAGGGCAAATTGCAGAGGATTTAGAACGCTTTTTAAAAGAAGAAAAATAATACAATGGCTATTCGATCAGTTGTCAAAGGGTGTGGGGCCTATCTTCCTAAGCAAATTGTTACAAATCATGATTTGGCTGCAACAATGGATACCACCCACGAATGGATTGTAGAACGTACCGGCATTCACCAACGTCATGTAGCTGCAGAAGGAGAGATGACTTCTGATTTAGCAACCCAAGCGGCATCTCAAGCTCTCCAGCGAGCAGGCATCCAAGCCGACAATATAGATTTAATTGTTTTGGCGACCACAACAGCTGATGATACCTTTCCAGCTGCTGCTGTTACTGTCCAAAAAAAGCTAGGGGCACATAACGCTTTTGCATTTGACGTTCAAGCGGTCTGTTCTGGTTTTGTTTATGCTTTAAGTGTTGCTGATAATTTTATCCGTTGTGGTCAAATTAAAACCGCTCTCGTGATTGGGGCCGAAACGATGTCACGGTTGCTTGATCCGACAGACCGGGGAACAGCAGTCTTGTTTGGGGATGGAGCAGGAGCTCTTGTCCTTCAAGCTGAGCAAAATGCTGACTCTGAATCATTTTCTCAGCGAGGCATTTTGTCCACACATCTTTATTCAGATGGACGATGTCGAGATGCATTATATGTTGATGGAGGCCCGGGTCGAGGCGGCTCAATTGGATACATAAGGATGCAGGGTCGTGAAGTTATGAAGTGCGCCGTAGAAAAAATTGGGGGTGCTGTTAAAAAAGCACTTGAATTTCATGGGCTTACCCCTCAAGATATCGACTGGTTCGTCCCTCACCAAGCGAACATACGAATCATAAATGCTGTAGCAAAGCATTTTGATTTGCCACCGGAGCGTGTTGTCATAACCGTTGATAAACACGCGAATACATCTGCGGCTTCCATCCCCTTAGCTCTGGCTCAGGCAGAAGCAGATGGAAAAATTTTAACGGGGCAGTTGGTTGTTATTGAAGCAATGGGTGGTGGATTTACCTGGGGATCTGCCTTAATAAGGTGGTAATGAATAACTAAAAAGAATGGAGAATTATGATGACAGCTGAGACAGTAACTCGGGCTGATTTAATTAACAAAATAACCCAAGATAATAAATTGACACGTCAACAAGCTTCTGAAATTTTGAAAAAAACCTTAGAAGAAATTGAAAAAGCTTTGGCTAAGGGAGATCATGTGAAAATTTCCTCTTTTGGAACGTTTTCTATTCTTCAAAAGAAAGAACGAGTTGGGCGTAATCCTCGCACGGGCAAAGATGCTAAAATCTCACCTCGTCAAGTGATTAGCTTTCGAGCCTCTCCTGTTTTCAAAAAGTCCGTCGGAAAATAATTTTTTCTGGATTTTTGAAACGGCACTCTAAAAAGTTATAAGCATTGACCAACTACCCTATAAAATTATATATAATATCATCTAAATTTAAATTTAAGATTACTCAACAAAATATTTAAACCCGTAAGGAAAATAAAATATGAAACTCCTTAATTTAAACAAACTGCTTTCCATAATTTCCCTATCAATTATTTTAATGAACTCAGTTTTAGGCAATACGCCTGAACTCATTCCAGGTCAATTTGTAGATGGGCACCTCAAAAATTACTCCGAGGAAGAGCGTCGACTTATTGATGATGAGCTTAACAATATCAGCCAACTTTGTTTTCGGGGTCAAAAACCTTCTGTGAATCAGTTAATTTACGTTGCGACAGCGGGAGGGCCTGGTGCGAGTAAGTCAACAATTCTGGAAACGTATTTGCAAGAAAACTCTGAGTTTGTTTATGCCGATCCTGATCAAAGAGCATTGAAATTTATGATTAATACATATCTTCAGTCTCTAACGAATTATCAAATCAGCAGAACACCTTCTTATCGACTTTTACTAAATTCAGCTTATGAAAAGTGGCGTGCTGGTTCAAATTACATAGCATGCAAGATTCTAAATAATGCATATACGCAAAATTACAATATTGCGCATGGAACAACCTCCACAGCCAAAGAAATAAGTAGTCTCTACGAGAGATTAAAAGAGAGAAAATATAAAATTATTTTGCTGTTATGCGGGTCAACGGATCAAAATCGAATCAATGCGTTGCGTACACGGGCAGAAACGCAAGGATTTGTCCAAAGTTCGGATGAGGATACTATTAATAAAGGAAAAGCTTTTTGGGAAAGGCTACCCGTATATTTCCAGTATGCTGATGAAATACAAATCTATTGGACTCAAGATTTTAAACAAGGGAATATAAAAGCCGCAACTTTTGATAGAGTAAAAGGTTTAAAGATTCTCGACCAAAAAGCCTTTGATAGTTTTGTGAAACAGTATGAGTTAGCGCGTAGCGAAAAAAAGGAATTGGTGCCATTTAAATCGATTGTGCCGATTTTATAGAATTGTAAGACATTCGATCCTGAGAAATATTTCTTAGGATCGAATTTGGTAGAAATAATCAAAGAATCTAATAACCGCAGGTCTTCTCTTGCAATCCCCGGGCTAGATTAGTATATTTCGAAGAAGTCGGAACGTAGCGCAGCCTGGTAGCGCACTATTCTGGGGGGATAGGGGTCGTGGGTTCAAATCCCGCCGTTCCGACCATTTACCCTCAATTTCATTTTTCATAATACTTTCATAGAATCTTAATGAATTTTTCTCTATTATTTAATCACAAGATCTCTAAATGGTTGAATGAATATGACTCAAACTAAGATCACATTATCATTTAATGACAATGATATTGTTATTACAGCGGCAAAACGTACTCCTATGGGTGCATTTCAAGGAGCCCTTTCGGCTTTACAAGCTCCCCAGTTGGGAAGTATTGCCATTGAAGGGGCTTTTCAGGCATCTGCTTTAGATCCAAAAGATATTAATGAAGTGATTATGGGATGTGTTTTACCTGCCGGAATAGGCCAAGCTCCTGCTCGCCAAGCTGCAATTGGAGCCGGTGTCTCCAACACAACACCTTGTACAACGATTAATAAAGTTTGTGGTTCTGGTATGAAAGCGGTCATGAACGCGCATGATCAGATCTGTCTTGATAATCGTCGAATCATCATTGCAGGTGGCATGGAGAGTATGACAAATGCCCCCTATTTGCTGGATCGTGCCCGAGGAGGCTATCGCTTAGGTCACGGAAAAGTGGTGGATCATCTTCTTTATGATGGTTTAGAAGATCCCTATCATCCCGGAAAATTGATGGGGAACTTTGCAGAAGATACGGCAACACACTTCCAAGTGACTCGCCAAGCTCAAGATGATTATGCCATGGAGTCTTATCGTCGGGTACAATTAGCCGCATCAAAGGGATATTTTCAGGCAGAAATAGCTCCCATTGATCTTATTATGGGAAAAAATCGCTTAGAAATACATCAAGATGAGACACCGAGCAAAGTTAAAATTGATAAAATTCCTCATCTCAAGCCTGCATTTCAAGCCAATGGAACGGTGACAGCAGCTAACTCCTCATCCCTTGCGGATGGGGCAGCTGCACTTGTGCTGATGTCGGCGGGAGAGTCAAAGAGACGAGGATTGGAGGCAAAAGCTGTCATCCGAGGGCATGTTTCTCACGCCCAAGAGCCAGAATGGTTTACAACCGCTCCTATAAAAGCTATCGAAAAATTGCTTGAAAACCTAAATTGGTCAACGGAAGATGTTGATTTATTTGAAATTAACGAAGCATTTGCCGTCGTAACAATGGCGGCGATGAAAAAACTAAATATTCCCCACGAGAAAGTTAATATTTGGGGGGGAGCGACAGCCTTAGGTCATCCTTTGGGTGCCAGTGGAGCTCGCATTCTAGTGACGTTGACGCACGCTTTAGAAAAAACGAGGCGTTCGAAAGGAATTGCTGCCTTATGTATAGGTGGAGGCGAAGCGACTGCCATCGCTATTGAACGATTGTCATAAGCCTGTATCTTTAGTTTTTGGCTAAGACTTTGGGCTGATAAAGATTTGGAAATTTGCTCTTAAGAATATTTTTTGCGGCTTCTCCATCTGCAACCAGAATCTCTTTAAAGAGTTTTTCTTGGTCCCCAATCGGCATCTGCAAAACCGTTTGGAAGAGCTTGTTTAGATGGTCTAAATATTCCTTGTCAATCCCTTTAACCCACATGCCCCCGATAGGCGCTGGAAAAGCACATTGTCGTTCTTTTAGGAGTGGTAACATTTTTTGTCCGCCCATAAGGGAAGGAAGATTTTCACTACTAACAAAACCACTTTTAGCGGTATGTTTATTGCCATACATGTTACTGCACGTTGTGCATGGCATACTTCCTTCTATTCCCACCATTAATGCGGATCTGTTTTTATTAAAATTACTGACCTGTAAGTAAGCATGACCGTGTTGAACTTTTGGAGAAACCGTCTTTGTTGAATTATCATACCGAAATCCTTCGGGAGCAATTTCCTGATTAAATTTATCAGGATTACCCACCCCGCCAATAGCAATATTAACTCCCCGATGTTTTCCTGTAATTCCGAGCATCATATTTTTAGGTAAATTTTTCAATCCGCCTAATTTTTTTTCTTTTATTTCTAGTTTTCCATTGAGCATTTCAGCACTAAAACCATGGCTTGCTCCAAGTCGTGTCATATCAATTTGCGGAATTTTCGAAAAATCCCCAGTTAACAAAAGATTATAGAGTGTATTCCCATCTCCAATTTCCATATCAAAAAGAATTCTTTGACCGTGAGATAAAGCGACAGCTAACGGATAAGGCCAGGTTTTTAGAGAAGGTATGTTGTTTGCCTGTTCTGTGAATTGTAAAGGCGCATCTGCTAAAATGAGAAATAGCCTTTTTACAAAATTTTGACGCTCATCTTCTATCATTAATTTTTTGTCGAGACAGGCTTGTGATTTTTGTTGTGCCGGTATAGCCCGTTTGCAAGTGTGAATAGATTTTTCTCGCTCATTTGAGGGAAACATCGTGTTAAAAAAAACAACAATATCTGCTGTAAATTGTTTTGTAAGGGAAAGGGAATCCTTTTTTTCCATTTCAGGCTTTCCTGTTCCCCAGGTTCCGGGAGCAATTTTCCAATCTTGTATTGTAATTTTTGGAGTGCAGACGGGTTGGCTAGTCATAATGGATTGGTCATTAATCTTAGCACTTCCTGTAGAAATTAGGCTTGTAAAAAAGATTATTAAAAGGTTACGTTTCATGTTCACTTCCCGAATTTATGTCGGCACAACTATAAAAATATTATGGGCACAAAAACTTTAATGAGAAGTGAATATTGGTAATATTCTAAGGATGAGAAAAAATTGTTTAAAGGGTTAAATTCATGATTTTTCCAAAATAATTAAAGAAAAAACCCATTCACTTGTTGCGCAAGACCTTAAATCCGTCTATAAAAAAGTCAGTGATTTTCCAAGGGGAGTATAGGTGAAAATCGTGAATGAATCTCAAATAAGACGGGCAGAAAATAGATTGTTTTTTCGTCGGTGGGTACAAAATCCTCGTCAATTGGGTACACTTGCCCCTATATCAGTAAAATTATCCCTACTGGCAGCCAAGCAAGCCGTGAAAAGCTATGTGCCCGGAACCCCTGTCGTTGAGATTGGAGCGGGTACAGGTCGACTCACTCGGGCATTACTGCAGTGCGGTGTTCAACCTCAAGATCTTACCGTAGTAGAACTTGATGGTGAGATGTGTGATTTCATGCGCAAATCTCTTCCCCTTATTACCGTTATAGAAGGGGATGCGAATCAGCTTGCGGAATTAATTAATTCAAAAATTTGTGAAAAAGTTGGGGTTGTTGTATCTGCAATCCCTTTAATGTACTTACCTGAAATTTTACGCAAGTCCCTTATAAATGCAGCATTCGCGGTATTAAAACCCAGTGCAAAAATTATTCATGTTACTTATAGCCCTGTATCTCCCTTAAAGTTTTGGGATGCCATTCAGCAAAGGTGCATTGAGTCAACTTGGATGAATATTCCCCCGGGTTTCGTTTGGCAGTTTCAACAACAATGACGTATAGCGCTCAAGCCAAAAAGGATATTGCACAAGCCAAGCGAGATGAAAATCTCCTTTTTTTCAAACGTCTTTTAAAGAATCCCAAGGCTTTGGGAGCTGTTACACCCAGCTCGCTGGCTTTGGCTAATTTTATTTGTCGTCATGTGGAATCTACCCCTGAAAGTTTTGTGGTTGAAATCGGGGCAGGGACGGGAAGATTCACTCGGGCGTTATTGCGCTATGGCGTCACCCCTACGCAGATTTATGTTGTGGAAATGGACCCAGAGCTTTGCAAATTTTTAACCCAACATTTTCCCCAAGTGACCGTTATTAATGGAGATGCAAGAAATCTTTTGGATATTCTTCCGGCTCACATTATTGGAAAAGTGAGTACGGTCATTTCTGGCATTCCCCTTGTTAATTTGTCCGAAACCATTCAAGCCCATATTGCTGATGCCTGTTTTGCTGTACTTGCCGAAGGTGGGCAAATGTTACAGTTTACTTACGGCCCTATTTCTCCTTTATCCAGTCGCAAACTGGGTTTGCATAAAAAGCGTTTAGGAAGCGTATTTTGGAATTTTCCGCCAGCAGTAATCTGGGCATATAAACGTGCAGAAATGCAAGAAGAAAAATCTCAAGTTTTCATTCGCCGATTACGGAATTTGCGTCGCAAAATTTTGATTAAAGTGAAGCAGAGTTAACCTATAAAAACAGGTTAAAGGCACTGAGTCGTATTTAATGAGCATATTTTTTCTCGTTTTAGCACAATCCGCGCCCCATTGGCGGTAAGCAAATCTCGTGCTAATGTCATATTAATTACAAGTTTTTAGAAGTTTATTGTTGAGTTATTAATGACGCCATGAAAGGGAAGGAATGAATTTATTTCATATTGCTGAAATGGCGCTCATTTCACCATTGGTTGGGTTTGTCATTGCCGGTCTTGGAAGTTTAAATCCCCAAAGCTTTACGGAAGAAGGGTTAGACTTTGGAGATCGATTATTTCAAGTCGTTACTTGTACCTTAATGGGTATTTGTGTTTTGGCGTCTCTTATTTTGTTTCAACAAGTTGGGCTTGGGCACCTGGAGGCTTCAACATTGACGTTGCCCTGGATTCATACGGACCAATTTACTGTTTCGTGGGGCATTAAGCTTGACGCATTAAGTGTCACGATGATGCTTATTGTTTCTCTTGTTTCTTTTCTTGTTCATATTTATTCCATCGGTTACATGAAAAACGATAATTGTATTCCTCGATTTATGGCCTACCTTAGTTTTTTTACTTTTGCCATGTTGGCGCTTGTTACGGCTCCGAACCTGCTCCAGCTTTTTTTTGGTTGGGAAGGTGTAGGGCTCGCGTCTTATTTGCTCATTGGGTTTTGGTACGAAAAGCCTTCAGCAGGGGCGGCTGCTATAAAAGCTTTTGTAATGAATCGGATTGGAGATGTAGGGTTGGCTCTAGGGATATGTGCTATCTTTACTATATTCCAAACCATGGATTTTGAAATACTTTTTAAAGAATTAGCGACTTACTCCACCGGTTCTGCGGGTCGTCCTATTTTTAACTATTTAGGGTTTCCTGTTGACGCCTTAAATTTGATTGGTGCTTTGCTCCTAATTGGTGCAATGGGGAAGTCGGCGCAGCTAGGGCTTCATACGTGGTTGCCAGATGCTATGGAAGGACCTACGCCCGTATCTGCTTTGATTCATGCGGCAACAATGGTAACTGCAGGCGTTTTTTTACTTGTGAGAATGTCGCCCTTATATGAATTAACTCCTCTCATACGGGATTTTATCTGTATTATCGGAGCCTTAACGGCGTTCTTTGCGGCAGCTATAGCGGTTACTCAAAATGATATTAAACGCATCATTGCTTATTCGACATGCAGTCAATTAGGATATATGTTTTTTGCAGTGGGCGTTTCTGCCTATGGTGCGGCCATGTTCCACCTCGTAACCCATGCTTTTTTTAAGGCTCTTCTCTTTTTAGGCTCAGGTGCTGTTATTCACGCTATGTCAGATGAACAAGACATTCGTCGCATGGGGGGAATTCGTGCTATGGTTCCTATTACCTATACAATGATGTGGGTGGGCAATCTGTCATTAGCGGGCATTCCCTTTTTTGCAGGTTATTATTCTAAAGACGCAATATTAGAAGCGGCCTATCTTAAAGGTACTGTTGTTGGTGAAATTGCTTTTGTTTTGGGACTTTTTGTGGCCATAATGACCGCATTTTATTCCTGGCGATTGTTGCTCCTTACATTTCATGGAACTCCCCGTGCGGATGACCGTGTCATGGCCCATGTGCATGAAGTGTCTCAATCCATGAAAATTCCATTATATATCCTAGCCTTGGGGGCGATGGTATCCGGCTATCTGGGGCAAGATTTATTTTTAAACACCGGGTTCTGGGGACATGCTATTCCTTCGGCAAGTTTACATCACGGCGGGGCAAACTTGTTGTCGTATGTGGTGCGGTTTCTGCCCCTTGTATGTGCTATTATGGGAATTTCTATCGCTTACCTATTCTATTATCAAAATCAAATTATTCCTGATCGTTTAGCCCTAAAATGGCCTCGTTTATATAGTTTTTCTCTTAATAAAGGATTTGTAGACGAGGTTTATAATCGGTTGTTTGTGGCTCGGGCTCTAGCCTTGGGTTGGGTATTCTGGAAAAAAGGAGATGAAAAAATTATTGATCGCTATGGTCCGGATGGATTCACAACGGTCTCTATGTTTATTGCCCACCTTGCGGCCCGTTTGCAAACGGGATATGTTACCCATTATGCCTTTGCTATGTTGTTAGGTATTGTTGCTTTAACAACGTGGCTATTAATTTCAAAAGTTTATAACCTATGAACAATCTTCCCCTCCTTTCCGCAATTATCTTTCTCCCCTTAGTTGGCAGTCTTTTTATTTTTGCTATGAAAGGGCAAGAGTCGACCATTGCAAGCAATGCAAGAAATGTAGCCATTTGGACATCTTTTCTAACCTTTGCTTTGTCAATTATTTTATGGATAAATTTTGATGTGAGCCAAATATCATATCAATTTGTTGAAAAGACAAATTGGGTTAAGGATTTAGGTATTCGGTATCATTTAGGAATTGATGGTGTTTCCTTATTTTTTGTATTATTAACAACTTTTTTAACACCTTTATGTATTTTAGCCAGTTGGGATTCTATCCAATTTCGTGTACGGGAATATATGATGGTATTTTTACTGCTAGAAACATTCATGATTGGCATGTTTTGTGCCCTAGATCTCGTCCTGTTCTATGTCTTCTTTGAAGGTGTGCTCATTCCCATGTTCTTAATTATTGGTATCTGGGGAGGGGAGCGTCGAATTTATTCTTGTTTTAAATTCTTTTTGTATACTTTTTTTGGCTCCGTCTTAATGTTAATAGCTATTTTATCTATCTATTACATTACGGGAAGCACAGACCTTCAAGTCGTCATGGACTTCTCCTTTACATTGGCAGCGCAGAGATGGTTATGGTTGGCCTTTTTTGCCTCTTTTGCCGTCAAAATTCCTATGTGGCCTGTTCATACATGGTTGCCGGATGCTCACGTCGAGGCTCCAACGGCAGGATCTGTTATTTTAGCAGGAATCTTATTGAAAATGGGGGCTTATGGATTCTTAAGATTTTCGATTCCATTGTTTCCAGGTGCAACAGTTGTTTTTACTCCATTGATCATGGTTCTCAGCATCATCGCCATTCTTTATGCATCTTTAATAGCTCTTGTCCAAACAGATATGAAAAAATTGATAGCCTATTCTTCTATTGCTCATATGGGTTTTGTGACTTTAGGAATTTTTACACTCAACACCCAAGGGGTGACGGGGGCGATTATTCAAATGCTGAGTCATGGTATTGTTGCCGGGGCTTTATTCTTGTGTGTAGGAGTGGTTTATGACCGACTTCATACCCGGGAAATTGATCGATACGGAGGGCTCGTGTCCCGTATGCCTTTTTATGCACTATTCTTTTTAATTTTTACCCTTGCGGCCATCGGATTGCCCGGAACAAGTGGATTTGTGGGAGAATTCTTGGTGCTTGTGGGTGCATTCCAAATGAATACGCTGGTTGCAACTCTTGCCTCAATCGGTATGGTTTTGGGGGCAAGTTATGCGTTGTGGTTATACCGAAGAGTCATTTTTGGAAAATTAGTTCACGCAGATTTAAAAACGATATTAGACCTCAATTTGCGGGAAGGCATAATTCTAGGCTCACTGGCAGTTTTGGTGTTGTGGTTGGGAATTTATCCGCAGCCATTCTTAAATATTATCAATCCCGCAGTTAAAGAGTTGGTTGAAAATCATAAGGCTTGGGTTCAAGAAGAAGCCTCAAATGTAATAGAAAAAGCGAATGAAAAGGAAAGTTTGAGCCTTCATAAAATTGCGATGCCCAATCCTGATTCTTCGTTTGTGTGGGGAGCGTCTTTATGAATTTGGCTTTTGAGGGTGTAGATTTAAACCTTATTTTTCCAGAACTTGTTCTATTGGGAGTGGCTTTTGTTCTTCTTGTGTTGGGTTTGTATAGGGGCGATTATGCTTTTAATCGCGTAATGCTATTATCCAAAATTGCTTTAGGGGCGGTTCTCGTTCTTGTTTGTGTGATGCCAGCAGAACGTGAAATTGGTTTCCAAGGGGCTTTTGTGAGTGATAGTTTTTCAATCTTGATGAAAGCCCTTATTATATCTTCAGCTCTTATTGTGTTAATGGTGAGCCGAAAGTCTCTAACTTCAGAAGATATTGCTCAATACGAATACCCAATCTTGATCCTGTTTGCTGTTTTGGGAATGATGGTTATGATTTCGGCAAACGACTTGATCAGTTTGTTTATGGGACTTGAATTACAAAGTCTAAGTCTATACGTATTGACGACATTACGTCGAGACGATGCCAAAGCTTCAGAAGCTGGAATGAAGTATTTTGTTCTGGGAGCTCTGTCCACGAGTTTGCTGCTATATGGTTGTTCGTTAATTTATGGATACACAGGAACAACGAATTTTGATGTTATAGCTCATGTCTTGAAAGGAATTCATGATGTTCCTTTGTCTATAATGGTTGGGTTGGTTTTCCTGATGGCTGGGTTGGTTTTTAAAATTTCTGCGGTTCCTTTTCACATGTGGACCCCAGATGTGTATGAAGGATCGCCTATTTCCATTACAACATTTTTGGCCTCAGCTCCCAAAATTGCAGGTTTTGCTCTCATTACACGCGTTTTTATATCCCCTTTTTTGCATTTCGTGGGACAATGGCAACTTATGCTGGGGGCGATCGCAATAGCCTCAATGATTTTAGGAGCATTTGCAGCTCTAACACAACGGAACATCAAACGTCTTTTGGCATATAGTTCTATTGGGAATATGGGATATGCGCTTATTGGCATCGTTGTGGGCACTGAAGAAGGGGTAACAGCAAGTACGTTATATATGCTGTTATATCTCATCATGATTATTGGGGTGTTTGCGTGTCTTCTCAACATTACACGCCGAAGTCAGGAAACAAATAACATTCAAGATCTTAAAGGACTCGTTCGTTTTTATCCAGGAACTTCATTTATTTTAAGTTTTCTCCTATTCTCAATGGCTGGCATTCCCCCTCTTGCAGGATTTCTAGGGAAATTGTACGTATTTAAAGCAGCCGTTGCCGCAAATTTTTACTTTTTGGCAATTGTTGGCGTTCTGACGAGCGTCGTTGCTGCGGCTTACTATCTTTGGATTATCAAAGCTATTCTTATGGATGCCCCAGATTTGGACCGATGGGCGGAGCATTATCGTACTTATCGAAGGGAGCCAGCCATGACTTTTGTTTTGTTGGGGACGGTTGCAGGTCTTCTTTGGATCTTTATTTTCCCGAATCCTATTATTCGCATCACGAACGATGCTGTTGCTTCTCTATTTGATATGTAGAGGATTTATTGTTGAATTACATTCTTCATGAATATCCTGTTGTTGAAAGTACGAATGATGTTGCTAAGAACCTTTTAAAGGAAGGCGCAGGAGAAGGCACAGTTGTTCGAGCGGACCGCCAAACAGCGGGGCGAGGTCGACGAGGACGTGAGTGGGTATCTAATTCCGGTAATTTATACTGTTCTTTTATCCTAAAGCCGCACTGTCCTTTGAGCCAAGTCAATCAACTTTCATTTGTTATGGCTTTAGCCGTTGGCGAGACGATTTTATCTTTCCTATCCTTGCCCGAGAGTTTGTCTTATAAATGGCCAAATGACTTACTTTTAAATAAAGAAAAGGTTGGCGGGATATTGATTGAAACAGAGTCCAGTGGGGGAAAACAAGTTGAAAGTTGTGTGGTCGGTATTGGTGTGAATCTTCTATCAAGCCCTTCTCATATGGCTTATCCCGTGACATCTTTAAAACGGCATGCAAAAGTGACGCCAATTTTAGAGATTTTATTTTCTGAACTTTTGGATCAAATCAAAACTTTCTATCATATGTGGAAACAAGACGGTTTCGAGCTTATTCGAGAAAAGTGGCTGCAAAGAGCTTATTGTCTTGGAGAAGATCTATCTATAGTTGTGGGAGAAAACAAAATCCGCGGAAAGTTTATTGGATTAGATCCCAGCGGTGGGCTTCTTATTAAAAGAGAAGATAATAGCATTGAAACTCTATTGTCGGCTGAAATTTCATGAAATTTATAGAGCTAGAGGTTATTTCAAGATAAGTTCGTTCCTAAACTTTTATAAAGACTTGAAATGGCTTTCTGAACAGCCTATTTAATGAGTAGTGCTCTTGTATCAAAAACAAAAATTTAATCTAGGTATAAAATATAAGTGAAATATAATCCAACCAAAAAAGATCTATGGTTTCTTCCTCTTGGAGGATCAGGCGAGATCGGTATGAATCTCAATCTCTATGGTCACGATAACGAATGGATTATGGTAGACTTAGGAATAACTTTTGGAGATCGGTTAGGTGTGGATATTATTACACCTGATCCGGCTTTCATTGCTGAGCGTCGAGATTCACTAGTTGGAATTATTATTACGCATGCGCATGAAGATCATATAGGGGCTGTTCCCTACCTGTGGCAACATTTGCAGTGTCCCGTTTATGCAACTCCCTTCACCGCGAGCATTTTACGTCAAAAACTTAAAGATATTTCGTGGGGCAAGAAAGTTCCGATTATTGAAGTTCCCCTTTCAAGTACCATCCAGGTTGGAAAATTTTCTGTAGAATTCATTACTTTGACTCACTCTATTCCGGAGCCAAACGCTTTGGCGATTACGACACCTCTCGGCACAATTCTGCATACAGGGGATTGGAAAATTGACAGCAGTCCTTTTGTGGGAGAAGTTACCGATCATAAGCGTCTTAAAGCCTTGGGTGATAAGGGTATTTTGGCCATGGTTTGTGATTCCACAAACGTTCTTAACGAAGGAAGTTCAGGTTCTGAACAGGGCGTAAGAGAAGAACTTACGGATTTGATTCGTCGTCATCCGAATGGTCGTGTTGCTGTGGCTTGTTTTGCGTCGAACGTTGCTCGTTTAGAGACAGCTGCATTGGCTGCACGGGCAAACGGTCGTCAACCCGTATTGGTGGGCCGTTCCTTAATACGTATGGAAGAAGCAGCACGTCAAAATGGATACCTGACGGACATTCCCCGATTTCTTAATGAAGAAACGGCAGACGGATTGCCCCGGGATAGGATTTTGCTTATCGCTACAGGTTCTCAAGGAGAGCCTCGTTCAGCGCTTTCACGTATTGCCTCAGGACAGCATCCAGCTATAGAACTTGATGCTGGAGATACAGTTATATTTTCATCTCGAATGATTCCGGGTAATGAACGGAGTATTAGTGCGTTGCAAAATCGTCTTGTCTTAAAAGGCGTAAAAGTCATTACGGCTCATGAGGAAGATATTCACGTATCTGGACATCCTGCTCAGGATGAGCTTCGGCAAATGTATGAATGGGTTCGGCCTGAAATCCTAGTCCCGGTTCATGGAGAGGCTCGCCATCTTCAAGCCCATGCAGCCTTTGGTTTAGAATGCGGTATTGCTCAATCTATTACGCCAGAAAATGGAACGTTAATTCGTCTGGCGCCGGGTTCGCCTGAGATCGTTGATAATGTGCCAACGGGGCGAAAAGGTTTTGATGGCAATCGGTTAATTTCTATGGATAGTCTGATGCTTCGTGATCGTTATCGTTTGTCTATTCAAGGAACAATTGTGGTAACCATTGCACTTGATAAGGTTGGACAGCCGGCTCGTCCGATGCACCTTACGATGTTAGGTGTTGCCGAACCGGGAGAGGAAATGGATGAATTGTCACGGGATATTAACCGAGTCATACGCCAAACATTATTAGATAATCATAAAAATGAAGAGGTGCTAACGGAGGCACTTCGTGTTGCAATTCGCCGAGTTGTGAATACTCGGCTAGGCAAGAAGCCTCTAACTGAAGTACATTTAATACAAGTGTAAAACCTACAAAACTGCCTATCAATAAGCAGGGTCACTTTTACATGTAGGCAAATCAGGGGAGTGAAAATTTAAATGCTGAATCGATTAAATCATGTAGCAATTGCGGTACCTGATTTAGGTGCAGCTGTTACGTTTTATCGAGATGTTTTGGGGGCAGAAGTCTCTGAAGCTATGGACTTGTGGGAACACGGAGTGACCTCAGTTTTTGTTTACCTATCTAATACGAAACTTGAACTGATAACACCTTTAGGAGACCACTCACCCATTGCAGGGTTCCTAACCAAAAATCCTGCAGGGGGTTTGCATCATCTTTGTTTTGAAGTACAAGATATTCATATGTCATCGGATAAAGTTAACGCGGCGCACGTGAGACTTATTGATGTTCCTAAACAAGGAAGTCAAGGTAAGCCCGTTGTTTTTATGCATCCTAAAGATGTTTTTGGATGTTTATTAGAGTTAGAAGAATCAGCATAAAAGGTAAAATAAATGTGGAAATATGCTTTTTTGATAGGGCTTAGCACTTTGGTAAGTTCTTGTGGAAAAAAAGGTCCCGTGGAGCCTTTAGAGCCCAGCAGTTATCCTCATACTTATCCCAAACCTAAAATTATAGACCAGGAAATTGTTAAAAATTTAAAAAATGAGGATGTTAATGACGACTAAGCCACTTATTCTAATAACACTCGACGTGGAAGAGCCGGGCGGTTATTCAAAAATGCCTTGGTTTGCTTTGCGCAAGAATTATTGTGATGCTATTTTAGCTGCGGGAGGCATTCCTTTGCCTGTTCCCCACTATGAGGAGCTAGATGAACATTATGCATCTCTAGCCGATGGTTTTGTATTTACAGGTGGAGATTTTGATATTGATCCCGCGTTGTACGGCGAGGCCCACCGTCACGAGACTGTAAGGACCAAACAAAACAGAACAACTTTCGAATGGCGTTTATTGGAGTTAGCTCTCGAGAAAAAGAAACCGGTACTCGGTATTTGTGGAGGAATGCAACTTGTGAATGTTGTTTTAGGGGGAAGCCTGATTCAACATATTCCAGATGAAATCAATAATGGCTTACCTCATGAACAACCCAATCCACGAACTGAGGCAGGGCATGATGTGCAAATTTATGAAGATACGCTGTTACACAGACTTGTTTATTCTACAATAGTGGAAGGCAATATTCCCGTGAATAGTGCTCACCATCAAGCCATTAAGACATTAGGGAATGGACTTGTTATTAATGCAATGGCTTCTGATGGCATCATAGAGGGAATTGAAGATACACAACGGCCTTTCTGCTTAGGTATTCAATGGCACCCGGAATATCATATTAGTCATGCGGATAAAAATATTTTTCAAGGGCTTGTAGAGGCTGCAAAACAATGACGACATCTTTGACTGCACAGCCGATTGTAGGAGAACGCATTGCCAAACGCATGGCCCGAGCGGGTCTTTGTTCTCGACGTGATGCGGAGCGTTGGATCTTTGAGGGTCGCGTAACGATTGACGGAGAAATTCTAACCACCCCCGCCATAGTTGTGACGGATAAAATGAAAATTATGGTGGATGGAAAACTCATAACAGAAGTGCCAGAACCTCGACTTTGGTTATACCATAAGCCTGTTGATCTTTTAACAACTCATCATGATCCACAGGGTCGTCCCACAATCTTTGAAAACTTACCGTCATCCATGCCGAGAGTAATTTCTATTGGGCGTTTGGATTTAAATTCTGAAGGATTGCTTCTTCTCACCAATGATGGGGAATTATCGCGATATGCTGAGCTTCCTGCAACAGGATGGGCAAGGTCTTATCAGGTTCGTGTTTATGGAGAAGTTGATGAAAATGCGCTAGCAGATCTTGTGCATGGTGTTACAATAGATGGTATTTCGTACGGCCGCATTGAAGCTCAATTAGAAGATCCAAGTCACAATACGCGCTCAAATACTTGGCTCTTTATGACACTTTACGAGGGAAAAAATCGTGAAATCCGAAAAGTTATGGAATACTTAGGGCTTAGAGTGAACCGTTTGATTCGAGTGAGTTATGGTCCTTTTTCTTTGGAAGACTTAAACCCAGGTCAGGTTAAGGAAATTCCTCGAAGAGATTTTCTAAACGTGTTTAATGTTAATAAATAAGAAAATAATAGGATTATACATGCCAAATATTAAGTACCCCCTTCTTAAAGGTATTCTTGATTTCTGGTTTTCTGCAGAAGTCGAGCCATTTTGGTTTTCCAAAAATGATGACTTTGATACAACCATCGTGAAACAATATGGCATGTTATATGAAGAAATGGCGGCGGATTATCGAGATAAAAAACTTGATGAGATTAAAAGTGGCCAAGAAGCGTTGGCCCTTGTTATTCTTTTCGATCAATTTTCCCGCAATATGTTTCGAAATTCCCCCAAAGCATTTGCAACGGATGACCTAGCCCTTACCATTTCTAAAAGGGCTGTAGAGAGAGGATTTGATAGAGAATTAACATCTCTCGCACATCACAATTTCTTATATATGCCTTTTATGCACAGTGAAAATTTAGACGACCAAGAGGAAGGAATTCGTCTTTTTTCAGGTTTGCCGGGAAATGAACAAACAGTTTCTTATGCACGTCATCACAGGGATATTATTGCAAAGTTTGGCCGTTTTCCTCATCGCAATATTGATCTGGGGCGAAAACCTACCCCTGAAGAGGTTGAATTTGGAAAGACTTTTACAGGCTTTTAATAATCAAGTTGCTGGTGAGGGAGATATTTTTTCTAAGTTTTCTGGATATTCCTGACTTTGCTTAATAAACAAAGAAAGAATGACTGAAATACAAGTTACAAATAAAATCACGCCAAAGGCGACCTGATAAGTATGAATGGAGTAGGCGCGAATGCCTGCTTCTGTCATTTGTCCTTCCCAAAAATAGTCAAGAACTTGTCCTACATATTGTTGAATCATGGCGGCGGCCAGACTGACGATTCCATTTAGAAATCCTGTCATTGTTCCGGCAACTTCTGGTCCCATGATTGTGCAAGCGGCAATGAAACACAAAATTTCAGCTCCTGTACAAATTCCAACTGAAAATAAAATAGTATTGCCGAGCCAAATAGGAATATTTGGGACAAATACAATATAGGCTAGAAGCGCAACTATACCAACGCCCCCAAGAATGATTGCCTGCTTTACAGAGCCCAAAAGACGACTTATCCAAGCAAATAAGGGGCAGCCACAGGCTGTTCCAAAATAAATATAGGATACCATTTGTGCGGCCTCTTGCCGGTTAATATCAAATTTTTCCTCCATGAAGGAAACACCCCATAAATCTGCGACGACAGCGATGGAAAGATACAAACCAATAGCAACAAGAGCAAACAACCATGCCTGACCACTTTTGAATACGGATAACACTGATTGGAATGAGGCGTGTTCTTCTCCAGGTATAATCTCTTTTGTTTTTTTTGAAGCACGGGGGAGAATAAAGAAATTCAGCAGCAAAACAAGAGATCCAATAGCAGCCAGAATCATTAAACTTGCTCGCCAGCCTTGACTTTCAATGAGCATGACAAGCGGTCGACCTCCTAAGTAAGCCCCAAAGGTGCCAAATGTGGCTGTTAAGCCCATCATGAGACCTTTCCGATTATCTGGAAACCATTCATTTACAATCTTACTAACAGAAAGAAATGCGCACGCAGATCCGGTGCCCATCATCATGCGGGCTAGATATCCAAACAGCAATTGTTCACTGTGAGAAAAGAGAAGCACGCCTGAAACGCACAGAGCAATAGAGGATAAGATCATGCGGCGGGTTCCGTATCGATCAACTAACATCCCCACAGGTATTTGCATGAGCGCATAACAATAAAGAGCAAAAGAAGATAAGCTACTGAAGCCGCCGGCGGTCACGTCGAAAGCGATCATCAAATCGTCTTTCATGACACTAGGAGATACTCTAATAATGTATTGATACAAGTAGAATAAAACTGCACAAAGCCAAAGGAAATATGCAGAAGGAATTCGCCGCAATAACATAATTTTTAAATTCTCTTGGTAAATGATACTTTCTTTTTGATAAGTTGTATTGCTGAAGATTGCAAGATTTTTATATAGCGTCTCAAGAATCGGCAATCAAATTAAGTCCTAATAATTTTATAAGGTATAGCCTCTTTCACTAAAACAGCAAAGGCAGAAAACCATAGATATACTCGGATCAAGGTGTTAATTCAATTGCAACTTAGCTCTTCATCCATTAGAAGTTGATATAATATTTGTTTAACTGAGTAAAAATTATGGGATTTAATTGTGGAATTGTGGGGCTTCCGAATGTTGGAAAGTCCACTCTATTTAATGCACTAACAGCAACGGCAGCAGCTGAGGCTGCGAATTACCCTTTTTGTACGATTGAACCCAACATAGGTCGTGTGGGGGTACCGGATTCGCGGTTAGATAAGCTTGCCCTTATGGCCGGTTCGCAAAAGGTCATTCCAACTCAATTAGAGATTGTTGACATCGCTGGACTTGTGAGGGGAGCTAGCAAAGGCGAAGGATTGGGCAATCAATTCTTGGGTCATATCCGGAGTGTCGACGCGGTTATTCATGTTTTAAGATGCTTTGAAAATGATGATATTACCCATGTAGATGGTAGTGTTGATCCCATACGGGATTTGACAACCATAGAAACAGAATTAATGCTTGCTGATTTGGAAAGTTTAGAGCGACGGATGCAAGCTGGAGCCAAAAAGGCCAAAGGGGGGGATCTGGAAGCTAAAGCTCTCTTAGCGTTAATGGAGCAAGCGAAAAATCATTTGGAGCAAGGGAAACCTGCAAAAACAATGGTTGTTTCTAAAGAAGACGCGGATCTCTTTCAGCAAATTCAGCTTTTATCGGCTAAGCCAATGCTATACGTATGTAATGTATCTGAAGGCGAAGCCAGTACCGGCAATGAATGGACAGCAAAAGTGGACGACTATGCAAAGAATCATGACGCACGGGCTGTTGTGATATCTGCTGCCATAGAGTCTGAAGTCGCTGGGTTAGATAACGAACAGGATCAACGAGAATTCCTTCAGTCTCTTGGTTTAAAAGAAACAGGCTTAAAGCGCGTCATTCACGAGGGATATGGTTTGCTAAATCTCTTAACATTTTTCACTGTTGGTCCGAAAGAAGCTCGAGCGTGGACTACCCATCAAGGGTCCAAAGCTCCCCAAGCAGCAGGCGTCATACATACAGATTTTGAGCGTGGATTTATTTGTGCAGAGACAATTTCTTATGAAGATTATGTTGCATGTGAAGGGGAAGCGGGCGCAAAAGCGGCCGGTAAATTGCGTCTTGAGGGGCGTGACTATTTGGTAAAAGATGGGGATGTATTTCACTTTCGTTTTAATGTTTAGCCTTGCCGGTAATTAAATACAAACTCAAGGCATATAAGGTTATAGTAATATGAAAAGCATTCTTCTTCCTCGACGAAGACTTTTGGCAGTATTAATAATGTTAGCCGTTGCCTTAATGGTCTCGAGTATGGATATTTTCTTGCCCGCGTTGCCAATGATGCGTGATTATTTTGGTACAACAGAATACCTCATGCAACTCAGTTTGATGATTAGCCCGCTTGCAAGCGCCCTCGTAGCTCTTATTTTTGGGCGCATATCTGACATTTATGGTCGTCGACCGATTCTCTTTGCTTCTTTTGCTTTCTTCTTAATTGGCGGTCTTGGATGTTGTTTTGCCCATACAATGGAATCCTTTATGGTTAGTCGTTTTATTCAAGCCATTGGGTGTGGGGGCTTAAGTGTTGTTGGTGTTGTAATCATTGCAGATATGTTTCATGGTATCGATTATGCAAGATATATGAGTATATATGGGTCTTTATTTCCGCTCGTGTTCGCAATTTCACCTATACTTGGAGCTCATATAACAGAGCATTTTGGTTGGCGATTCTGTTTTATCCTAAACTTTTTGTCCATGTTGATCGTTACCCTATTTCTTCGTGCTCTTTTGCCGGAAACAATAAAAAAGGGTGCCCATGCCAATCAGGGTGGATTTCGAGAATTACTTGAAAAAACGACGATGCTTCTCACGAGTGCTGAATATTTGTTGATGGTTCTAGGGCACGCGCTTCCTATCACCCTCACAGGATTATTTTTGGCAAACGGCTCTTTCATTTTTATTGATGGTTTTGGATATACGCCCACTCTATTTTCCCTATACCAAGCTGTCCCTATTACTCTCAATTTTTTATCCTCATTACTCTATCGACGGTACATTGGCCGTTTAGGATTGAAGGGTGCCTTGCGGGTGGGTGCAGTAGGAATGTTTGGATTTGTCCTAGGTTCCTTAGCTTTGGTCACGCATCAAGTCCCCAGTACAGCTATAATAATTCTTGCCATTTTCTGTTTAAGTAATATAGCCATGCCTTTTGTGGTTGCGACTTGTGCGACGCGTGCTATAGAAATTTTTCCCGATGATCGGGGTTTGTCGGTATCCATTATGGCCATGGTGAGAAACATATTTCTAGCCGTGATTGTGAGCACAGCAGGACTTTTCTTTAATGGCACAATTTTACCGGTATATATTGCAATGATGTTGGTCGTTATCGTGGTGCTGGGTATTGTCTTCTTAGCATTACAGCGTCCTCTCGTTTTTGCAGGGGAGTGAGAGTCTATGGAATCTATTTCGCTTCTTCCCCCTGAAAACTTTCACCCTAAGATTGAGGTTGCGGGTTGTTATTGTGAATACGAGAACAAAATTCTTCTGTTAAAGCGGGCCCCGCATAAACTTCAAGGAATGACATGGGGTATTCCCGGAGGTAAATTAGAGTCGGAGGAAACACCAGTTGAGGGAGTTATCCGAGAAGTTTTTGAAGAAATTGGGCTGAAAATTGATGCAAATAAATTAAGTGAAATTGATACATTGTATGTTCGGCGTTCGTCAATTGACTATATATTTTATAGGTTTCGAGCCCACCTATCCTCTTTGCCCGTACTTCATTTAAATCTTGAGGAACATGTGGAAGCACGATGGGTTACCCTCGAGGAAGCTTTAGATTTGCCCCTCATTTATGGGGGTGCAGAAGCATTGGTAAATTATAGGACATTTCTAGAGGATAAGGTAAATCTAAAAGGCTCATAATCGTCCTTGGCGTATCCTTTACATCAGGCTATAAAAGAGAAGCGTTACACTTCTAATAAAGATTTCTGCAGTCATGACTCCATTCGTTCATTTACGTGTTCATACCGCTTATTCCCTCGCAGAAGGGGCTATTAAGCTGAAAGATTTGGCCAAGCAGTGTCGCGAATATTCTATGCCTGCTGTGGCAATCACGGATACGGCTAATCTTTTTGGAGCTCTCGAGTTTTCCATGAGTTGCGCTGAAAATGGTATTCAACCTATTATTGGGTGCCAAATCCATTTGCGCCGATCTTCCCCATCTTCCCCCGGGAATCAAAAACCTATTGAGCCGGATCAACTTGTTTTGATTGCTCAAAATGAGGAGGGATATCGCAATCTTCTTCATTTGGTTAGTGATTCTTATTTATCAGCGGCAAGTGGTGAATTACCTCAAATGACTCTTGAAGCTTTAAAAGAGCGAAGTGCGGGGTTAATAACTTTAACAGGGGGGCCAGCCGGTCCTATTGGTCGTTTGATTGCAGAAGGTCAACGAAGCGCTGCGGAAGAACTTCTTCTCACCTTAAAAGCCATTTTTCCCAATCATCTCTATGTTGAAATTATGCGACATGGATTAGCAATTGAAGATCAAATTGAGCCTATACTGGTTGATTTAGCCTATCAACATGATCTTCCTTTGGTAGCGACCAATGAGGTTTTTTTTAAAGACCCCGATATGTATGAAGCGCACGACGCTCTTTTGTGTATTGCAGAAGGTAGATATTTGAATCAAGATGATCGCCGACGCGTAACGCCTCATCATTTTTTCAAGACTGCCCAAGAAATGATAGAGATATTTTCAGACTTGCCTGAAGCCATTCACAATACAGTGGTAATTGCAAAGCGCTGTTCCTATATGCCTATCCCGCGTCATCCTATTTTACCACCCTATCCGACGGAATCGGGGCGTTCTGAAGGTGAGGAGCTCCGCGATATGGCAGAAAAAGGCTTACACGGGCGCTTGGAGCGTCAAGTCTATGATTTGACAGATTCTGCTGAAACCAAAATCGAGAAGCGTCAAATTTACTTGGATCGCCTAAACTATGAAATCAATGTCATTGAGAAAATGGGATTTCCCGGGTACTTCCTTGTCGTTGCAGATTTTATACAATGGGCAAAAAGTCAAGGTATACCTGTTGGTCCTGGTCGTGGGTCGGGTGCGGGCTCTTTGGTAGCGTGGGCTTTGACAATTACGGATATAGATCCCATTCGATTTGGATTATTGTTTGAGCGTTTCTTGAATCCAGAACGCGTTTCTATGCCTGACTTTGATATCGATTTTTGCCAAGAACGTCGCGATGAAGTGATTACTTACGTTCGTCGCAAATATGGCGACGATCGTGTTGCTCACATTATCACTTTTGGAAAGATGCAAGCCAAAATGGTTCTGCGAGACGTGGGACGTGTGCTCCAACTCCCCTATGGTCAGATTGACAGAATTTCTAAGCTTGTCCCCAACAATCCAGCCAATCCAGTAACGCTAGAGCAAGCCCTGGAAATGGAACCTTTATTGCGAGAAGCTCGTGATACAGATCCCGCAGTTGCAACGATGATGGATATGGGCATGAAGCTGGAAGGTTTATATCGTCATGCTTCAACCCATGCTGCAGGCGTCGTGATCGGAGATCGTCCCTTAGCTGACTTGGTGCCGCTTTATAAAGATGAAGGATCTATATTGCCGGCAACTCAATTCAGCATGAAATATGTGGAATTAGCGGGTTTATTAAAATTCGACTTTTTGGGTTTAAAAACATTAACAATTATTGAAAATTGTTGTCAGCGTCTGAAGACAAATGGAATTTCGATTGATATTGCTCAAATTCCCCTTGATGATCCTAAGACTTTTGAACTTCTTCAAAAGGTTGAAACAGTTGGTGTTTTCCAAGTTGAAGGTGCGGGCATGCGGGACGTGCTGCGCAAGCTTCGACCCGATCGCTTTGAAGACTTAATTGCTTTGGTCGCTCTTTATCGTCCAGGCCCTATGGATGATATCCCCCGATATCTGGCTTGTAAACATGGTGAAGAGAAAGTGACCTATCTTCACCCCCAATTGCAGTCCATACTGGAGCCAACATATGGGGTTATGGTTTATCAAGAACAGGTTATGCAAATTGCTCAAGTTTTAGGTGGATATACATTGGGTGCCGCAGATCTATTGCGTCGAGCCATGGGAAAGAAAATTAAGTCAGAAATGAATGCCCAGCGTGCTCAGTTTGTTGAAGGGGCAATTAAAAATGGTTTGATACCTGATATTGCCAGTCAAATTTTTGATCAAATGGCCAAGTTTGCCGGATATGGTTTTAACAAATCCCACTCTGCCCCTTATGCTCTATTGACTTATCAAACCGCCTATTTAAAAGCGAACCATCCTCTGGAATTTTTTGCAGCATCCATGACATATGATGTGAATAATACCGATAAACTAAATGTATTTCGTCAAGATATGGACCGATTAAAAATTGCTCTACTGCCCCCAGATATGAACGCTTCAGAAGTTTCGTTTTGTGTTGAAGGCAATGGCATTCGCTATGCATTAGCGGCTATTAAGGGTGTTGGTGAAGCGGGAATGAAAATAGTTCGACACGATCGTCAACTTCACGGACCTTTTAAAAGTTTGCTAGAATTTGCCCAGCGAATCGGCACGTGTGGAGCCAGTAGCGCGTTAAACAAGCGTCAATTGGAAAATCTTGTTTCCGCGGGAGCGTTCGATGGGTTAAATGCCAATCGCAAGCAAACCCATGGTGCAATTGAGAGCATGTTGAGACAGGCGGCACTTTCAGCTCAAGAAAAACAGAGCCAACAACATAGTTTGTTTGGATTTTCGGCATCTCAAAACCATCAAACTCTTTTGCTTCCTCCCATGAATGATTGGGGATCTCTTGAAAAATTACAGAATGAGTTTGACGCTCTCGGATTTTTCCTCTCCGCTCATCCTTTGGATATTTATGGATCTTCTCTGGCACGTCTCGGGGTGACGTCTAGCGAAACTGTAAAGGAAATGGGAGATGGGGCCACAGTAAAGTTGGCAGGAATTGTATTGGTCAAGCAAGAGCGAACTTCCAAAACCGGTCAAAAATTTGCTTTTGTAAAACTGTCTGATGCCCAAGGGGTTTTTGAAGTTGCCGTATTTTCAGAAGTCTACAGTCGCAGCCGGGATCTTTTAGAGCCAGGAAAGCCTTTGCTGGTGAGTGCAATTTTAAAGCAAGAATCGGAAGGTCCGGGAGGTGAGAGAAACTTTCGCTTAACAGGCCAGGGCGTGCAACTTTTAGATGAAGCGATGCAATCTTTGACAAAAATGATTAGGGTGCGCGTGAATGAAACGGCAAAAGCCGATGATTTACGTCAAATATTTAAAAGTGCTCCTGCCGGTAATGCCCGTGTGAGTATTGAAGTGATTTTTACCTCGACGCCGACCATTCAAATATTGTTGCCTGATAGTTACCACATCCATGCAGAAACACGCTCTCAGCTTTTGGGAGTGCCAGGCATTATAGGGATTGAGGATTTATAAATATAAAAAACCCCTCTCGAAAGAGAGGGGCTCATTTAATCTATAAAATTTTTATTTTTATTTCCAATCATCATCATCAGTTTTAGGGGTTTCTTTTGATTCGATCTTTCCTATAATAGCACCCCTCCTTTGAGACAGGGCTTTAGATAATACGCTTTGCACTGTATTAGAATTATCGCCTTGATGTGTCTCTTTACTGTCGGGATGAGGCACGGTATTATCTACTTTCTTAAGCACTTTTCCACCTTGAATTTGAGCTAACAGGTTCCCACGAGGGGTAGGTTGAGTTAAAGGTTGCGAGGTAGCAGAATTTTTATCACTCGCGGGCGGTGGGGGGGCTGCAGGTATATCAGATGCCGTTGAGGGGGCATTGTTGGTCATGCTTTTTGCAGGAAGCTGAGTCGTTCTGAGTTTCTTTGCTTGGATCTGATCCAATAATGGATTGGGTGCCCGTGTTTCTTCCACCGGTGAGACAGGATCGGTGGAATGTTCAGTGGATGAAGAAGCAGGTATTGACTCATTGAGGGCTGTATTAGGAGGATTGTTTGGTGTTCGATGTTGCCCCAATTTGGGGGTAGAAGCATCACTTCCAAGGGCGGTTGATGAATGACCTGGAGCTGCGCGTACAAACCCTCCGTCTTTACCGGCAGGAGATAATGACTTAGAATCTGAAGACGCTTCTACCGCATTAGACAGACCTAATCGCTCCTTTTCTTTGGTAGTTAGCACATTGAGAAGCTGCTTTTCTTTATCACTCAGCTTCGTTGGGTCGATACCCGCAGGCACCAAATTGGATGTTGGGACAACACTTCGTGAAGTGGGTGTCATTTCACAATTTTTCATCTGTTTCGCAACTAAATCTGCTTTATCCGTCAAAGTTTTGCTTTTTTTCTGGTAGTCATTTAAATACTTTTTCCCACGGGAGTCCGTTGCTTTTTCAAACCGTGTAATATTCTCTTGGTTATCTTTAATTGCAGTCTCATAACCCATTTTTTCGTCTTCCAATATCTTTTGTAAATTTGCTTTGTTTGTTGGGTTTAAATTCTTACAAAATGCAAGAAGAGCATCTTTAATTTTTGTGTTATCGCAGTTTGCGGCACAATCATTCACATTTTTTTGAAAATCTTTAGAAGATCGATTTGCCAGCACTGTTTTTCCACATTTTAGCTTGCAAGTTGCTACATTCCACGCAGCTTCTGTTTTTTGTGTGCTTAAACATGTAAATGTTAAAGTTCCTAAAACTAAGCTTAAAATCGAAATTGTATTGCGCATAGTTACTTTTTCCATTGTTTTCATCCTTATCATCTATTATGTCGCCTATAAATTATTATGAGCTAAGAGAATTAAAAAAATCTTAACTATTTTAAATCTCTATTTTTTGGATATTTCATAAGGTTCTGAAAGGTATTCAATTCGCAAATAAACTTTTTCAAGTTTAGGAGCTGTGCCTGTTTGGAGAGCAACTTATTTATAAAAAAAACCCCTCCGAAGGGAGGGGTATCTTACATAATTTAAATCTTAGTTTAATTACCGTTAGCGGCTGCGGCAGCAGCGGCTTCTCTTTTTGCTTTCATGGCGAGCGCAGCTTTCTGTATTTCGTTGATACTTGACCCTTGATCGGTGTTCGTTGCTGGTTTAGGTGTACCATTTGCAGATGGAGTGGGTAGAGAACCCAATCTGCGAGTAGGTGAAGTAGTATCGGGCGCTCCTACAGGATTTGCTGCAACTGGAGAAGTTGTTGCCTTAACATCTGTCTCATTTTTTTTAAGTTCTCTACCTTTTCGAATGTCAGCTAACAAATCTGCAGGTTGAGTTTTGTTTGCTGGAGAAGGTGCTGTTGCAGGTACTGCTGCTTTTGCAGAAGCTGGAGGTGGTGGCGGTGGCGGAGCAGGCGGCACATTAGATGGTGCAGTATTCACATCCGCTGGTGACGGAGCTGGTTCAGGCCTAAACATTGGTGTTGGGACTGGAGGTACAGCTGGAGCTCCGGCCGGAGCTGTTATTGCGGGAGTGGCAACATCCAATGCAACAGGGCATTTCTTCATTTGATCCGCAACGGCTTTAATCTTAGTGTCTAATAATTTATCTTTACTCGTATATTCTTTTGTGAGTTTTTTCCCTCTATAGTCTGATGCATTTTTAAATTGATCTATTTTACTTTGATTTGCTTTTTTTTCTTCTTCATAACCGAGTTTTTGTTTACTTAAATCATCATTTAATTTTTTCTTATCTACCAACTTATCGCAGTTAGCGAGAAGAACATCCTTAATGATCGCATTATCACAATTTCTAGCACACTCATTCAGAGTTTTCGTCTTGTTTCCTACCACGTACTTATTACATCTTACTTTGCACTCTGCAGGGCTCCAAGCCACTGTATTCTGAGTGCCTAGACTCATAATTGTTAAAGTTCCCATAATTAAGCTAAGTGTGGAAACTCTGTTTTTGGAAATTAATTTTTGCATTTTTTTATCCTTTAAATTATATAAACAATACAAATTCATTGTAATTATTAAATAATTAAAAAAATATTAAAAATATATATTAAAAAAATTTTTGAAATTAACAATTATTAGAATGTCTATAAATTAATATTATTTTAAGATTTTTCATGGAACATAGAATTATAGGTTAGATTTACTAAAAGTTTACAAACTCTCAAAATAGTTTGGCAAAATAAAATGCAAAAAATTCTGAACCAGCTCGAAGAAAAACGCAAAGCTTGTTATTTAGGGGGCGGCCAGGAGCGTATTGATCGTCAACATGGTAAGGGAAAATTGACCGCACGCGAACGTTTAGATATTCTTTTAGATGAGGGATCGTTTGAAGAGTGGGGGCTTTTTGTTGAGCATCGATCTCAAGATTTTGGGTTGGATAAACTAACCATTCCGGGAGACGGAGTGGTGACTGGTTATGGCACTATTAATGGCAGGCTGGTGTTCGTATTTTCCCAAGACTTTACCGTTTTTGGTGGCTCATTAGGCGAAGCCCACGCCGAAAAAATTGCCAAAATTATGGACAAGGCCATACAAGTGGGAGCTCCCCTTATTGGGTTAAACGATTCTGGAGGGGCGCGCATTCAAGAAGGTGTCGATTCTCTTGCAGGTTATGCAGAAGTTTTTCAACGAAATGTTTTGGCCTCTGGCGTGATCCCCCAACTATCTTTAATTATGGGGCCGTGCGCAGGGGGTGCTGTCTATTCACCCGCGATGACAGATTTTATTTTTATGGTAAAACAGACAGCCTACATGTTTGTGACAGGTCCCGATGTTGTCAAAACTGTAACTAACGAGACCGTTAGCGCAGAAGATTTAGGAGGTGCTAAAGTTCATACGACCCAATCCGGCGTTGCCGATTTGGCGCCTCCAAATGATATAGATGCTCTTATGCAAGCGCGTCGATTGATCGATTTTTTGCCGCTTTCAAATCGGGAATCTCCGCCCCTTCGTAAAACGTCAGATGCGCCAAATCGTCTCGATCCGGCACTGGATACCTTGATTCCCCCTAATCCAAATCTTCCCTATGACATGAGGGAGCTCATCCATAGCGTGCTTGATGATGGAGATTTCTTTGAAATGCAGCCTGAATTTGCGCCCAATATTCTCATTGGATTTGGTCGCATGGATGGTCGATCGGTAGGTATTGTTGCTAATCAGCCTATGGTTTTAGCAGGCTGTTTGGATATTAATGCATCTCGAAAGGCGGCTCGATTCGTTCGGTTTTGCGATTGTTTTAACATTCCCTTGCTAACCTTCGTCGATGTGCCGGGATTCTTACCCGGTATTGAACAGGAGCAGGGCGGTATCATTAAACACGGGGCAAAATTATTATTTGCTTTTGCTGAAGCAACGGTTCCTAAAGTCACACTTATTACACGGAAGGCTTACGGGGGGGCTTATGATGTTATGAGCTCAAAGCATATTCGCGCAGATGTCAATTTCGCGTGGCCAACGTCAGAAATTGCCGTTATGGGCCCTAAGGGTGCTGTAGAGATTATTTTTCGTGGGGATTTAAGTTCGCCTGAAAGCATGGCGTGCCGCGAGGAAGAATACCGAGATAAGTTTGCAAATCCCTTGATTGCAGCCCATCGTGGATTTATTGATGATATTATTCAACCACGAGAAACACGATTGCGAATGTGCCGTTCCTTAGACATGTTGGCGAATAAAACACTTGTCAATCCGTCAAAGAAGCACGACAATATCCCATTATGACTCTCTCACAAAGCACAAGAGTGTCAGTTTAGGCATTAGAAGTTTTAAGGAACTTCATATCAGACTTAGCTGGCAAATAGGAAGCTGTGACTGAGACGGTTTTTTGGGAACATAAATTGAAATGTTAGGGAGATAACCAAATGGATAAAGAAGCACAAGTCAGAGAACGTGTTCGTGAATTACGGGTATATTATACCAATCTGGTCGTTTATGCAGGAGTAACAGCCGGATGTATTCTGGTTTGGTTGCTCAATGGTGCTGGTGCCTTTTGGCCTATTTGGCCCATTATGGCTTTTGGAATTGCTGCTGCTTTACAAGGCGCGCGTCTTGGACAATTAAAAGCTCTAGAAGAATGGTTCCCTTTTTTAAGTCCAGAGTGGGAAGAAAATCAGGTTAAGACACTCATTAAGGGACGTAAAGAAGATAAAAAATCAAAGCCCACTGGAAAATTAACTGACGATATGAACGATTAAGTTTCTTGTTTAGCAAGATTCTGATTGCAAATCGGGGGGAGATTGCTTGCCGGATCATGCGCACATGTCGGCAAATGGGTATTGGTACGGTCGCCATTTACTCCCAAGCAGACTCAAGAGCTCTACATACACATTCGGCTGATGAGTCCTATCTCATTGGCCCACCTACCCCCAGTCAAAGTTATCTTAATGCACAAATTATAATTGAAACGGCTTTAGCCGCTGGGGCTCAAGCCATTCATCCTGGGTATGGTTTTTTATCAGAAAATGCAGATTTTGCAAAAGCGGTTGAAGAGGCAGGCCTCACGTTTATTGGCCCTCTCTCACGTGTTATTCGGATCATGGGTGATAAACTTCAAGCTAAAACTTTAGCTCGCCAGGCCGGTGTATCCATTTTGCCGGGTAGTGAAAGTGCAGTGACCACTAAAGATGAGGTTCAACGTTATGCAGATCTCGTTGGCTACCCTTTGTTGTTAAAAGCAGCAGCGGGGGGTGGCGGCAAAGGTATGCGGATTGTCTATGACGAAAGTCAGATAAACGATAATTTAAATCATGCTATGCATGAAGCTTTTTCAAGCTTTGGGGATGGGCGGGTATTTGTTGAAAAATATGTGCAATCTCCTCGGCATATCGAAATTCAAATTTTAGGAGACCATCAGGGAAATATTGTCCATTTGGGGGAGCGGGATTGCTCCCTTCAAAGGCGCCATCAAAAAGTTATTGAAGAAACTCCCAGTTGTTTTATTACGGCGGATGTGCGCCAAAGGATGGTCGATCAAGCAATCTCTTTAGCTCGTCAAGTGGGATATACGTCTGCTGGAACGATAGAGTTTATGGTTGCGCCCAATAAGGAATTCTATTTCCTTGAAATGAATACACGACTTCAAGTTGAACATCCAATTACAGAAATGGTCACAGGTCTTGATCTTGTTGAACAAATGATTCGTATTGCAGCAGGAGAACCTTTATCTTTTTCTCAAAGCCAAATTACATTCACAGGTCATGCGATTGAAGCCCGCCTATACGCTGAAGATTCCTGGCAAGGCTTTTTGCCATCGAGTGGTCGAGTTACACAATTCATTCCTCCAGTGCTTTCAGACAATCTACGCTTGGATACGGGAATAGAAGCGGGGTCAGAAATTAGTATTTATTATGATCCCATGATTGCAAAACTCATTGCATGGGCTCCTAAGCGCCATGAGGCCATTAAAAACTTGAAGCAGGGATTGACACAATTTATTATTGAAGGACCGGTCCATAACACGGGGTTTTTAGAGCAGCTCCTCCATCAACAAAAAGTAAAAGATGGAGACTATTCTACTCACTTTATAGAAAAAGAGATGAGCCAGAACATACCAGACTGTCAGAAAAATTTGGTATCGGCAATTGCCGTCATGATCTATCAGAAAATTTATGTACATGATATTTCATCTGAATGGATTGTGGTGGAAAACGGGCAGGGAACTCTTGTTAAAATTCAAGATCATTTTATTTGTGTAGGAGAATATAAGACCGAGTTGTATCTTGACTGGGAACCTAAAGAAAAATTGTTTGTTGTGAAAAGTCCTGAAGAAACTTTTTCCGGCAAAGTGCAGATTACAGGCATAAACTTGACTATTAGTCTTTTTGGCTTTGAATATAAGGTTCAAATTATGCGTCCCAAAACCTGGGACTTATATTCACATGTTCAGCCCCCGAAGGCCGTGCCAGATAATCTCCTAGTGAAAGCTCCTATGCCGGGCATTTTGATTTCAATGCCTATAACAACAGGAGATCGCGTCAAATTGGGCCAGACTCTCCTTGTTATTGAGGCTATGAAAATGGAAAATGTCATTAAAGCGCCGACACAAGGGGTCGTGAGGGAAGTCTTTGTTCGTGTCGGCGATACTCTTCTACGAGATCAAATCCTTATAAAACTTGTTTAGCATAGCTTTTTTCCAATGAATCTCTCCCCTTTTTTGTTTAAAATACAAGCTCATGTGTGATATGGTTTTGACAGTTTTAAAGTAACGCAAAAGTTACCCTAGGTGTGGTGAAAAGACTGATAATTTGAGCAAGGGGATATCCATAAAAATGGCTGACGAACGTTTCTATCAAAAATCTGGACCTTACACTGTACAGGATATTGCCGTCATTTGTGGAATTGAATTAACTCCAAATGTAGATGGCAATCAAGTTATTACAGATGTTTCTCCTTTGCATAAAGCTGGTTTTGGGCATATTAGTTGTTTTCATAACCCCAAATATCTAGAGCAATTTAAAGTTACAAAAGCTTCGGTATGTTTGGTGGCATCTGAGTATGCTAAATATGCCCCTAAAAACCTTGTCGTGCTGATAACCCCCAAGCCATACCGGGCTTATGGACAGGTAGCAGCCCTTTTTTACCCTCCTATTAAGAAAATGGGGGGGATTTCATCTCAAGCAGCAATTCATTCGACTGCAAAAATAGGCAAAAATTGTTATATTGGTCCTTTTGCCGTCATTGAGGAAAATGTTCAGATTGGTGATGGTTGCGAAATTGGTGCCAATTCTTTTATTGAAGCAAATGTTGAACTGGGTGCTGAATGCAGAATTTCCACACATGTTTCCATAAGCCATGCGCTGCTCGGAAAGCGGGTAGTCGTGAAATCTGGTGCTCGAATTGGTCAAAAAGGTTTTGGTTTTCATATGGATGAAGATGGCCACTTAAATATTCCCCAACTTGGACGTGTTGTTATTGGTGATGATGTAGAAATTGGTTCAAATACGACAATTGATAGAGGAGCAGAAACAGATACGTTTATCGGATGCGGCACACGAATTGATAATCTTGTCCAAATTGCTCACAATGTACAAATTGGTGAAAATTGTGTTATCGTTGCCCAATGTGGAATTGCAGGGAGTACGCAGCTCGGTAGGTTCGTTATTGCTGCAGGTCAAGTTGGTATTGCGGGTCACCTTGTTATTGGTGATGGAGTCAAAATTGCAGCAAAAAGCGGTGTCTACAGCAATATTGAAAAAGGTCTGACTGTTGGTGGCTTCCCAAGTATACCTATTCGAGATTGGCATCGTCAAAGCGTGGCATTAAAAAAACTTGTTAATAAGGGAAAATAAAGAAAAATGACTCAATCTTCTGTTATCATTCATAATTTTCAAAAGGAAGATCAAACCATGAAAGATGTAAAGTCTTCTAACGTTGCTCATATCGAAGAAATAATGTCTCTTATTCCGCATCGTTACCCCATGCTACTCATCGATCGCGTTGAGGACATTGAACCCGGAGAGTCGGCGGTAGGAGTTAAAAATGTTTCATTAAATGAATGGTATTTTCAAGGACATTTCCCTGGCAGGCCGATATTGCCAGGTGTATTAATCGTTGAAGCTATGGCGCAAACTGCTGCTGTCGCAGTCATGAGAAATATCAGTGGAAATGATAAAAGTGTTTTCTTTATGTCTATTGATGAAGCTAAATTTCGCAAACCCGTCGTCCCGGGAGATGTCTTAAAATTAAAAGTTACAAAAGAAAGAAGTCGGGGTACTGTTTGGAAATTTAAAGGTGAAGCTACCGTTGATGGCACATTAGTTGCTGAAGCTAGTGTTACAGCAATGATTGGGGATAAGTAACACTTTGTAACATTCCATTGTTTGCCCTCAATTCATTGTTGAGACATCCTATATATATGCAACAAATTCACTGCCCTCATTTTACTATTGGGAACTGTTATTATGAATCAAATTCATCCTTCTGCAATTATTGATAGCAAAGCTCAACTGGGCACAGGAATAGAAATTGGTCCATTTTGTTATGTAGGACCTGAAGTTATTATTGGTGATAATGTTCATTTAGTCTCGCATGTTACGATTTCTGGGCGAACAGAGATCGGGGCGAATTGTAAGTTTTATCCTTTTTCCTCCATTGGTCATTACCCCCAAGATTTAAAATATAATGGTGAACCTTCGCAGCTTTTTATTGGGGTGAATAATACTATTCGCGAGTATGTGACCATCCAGCCAGGAACAGAAGGGGGAGGCATGGTTACAAAAGTTGGTGATAATAATCTATTTATGGCTTCTGCCCATGTCGCTCACGACTGTCGAGTCGGAAATAACGTCATTATGGCAAATTGTGCAACCTTAGGAGGACACGTCACCCTTGAAGATTATGCTTTCGTTGGAGGTTTAGCCGCTGTTCATCAATTTGTCCGCGTTGGGGCACATTCCATTATTGGTGGTTTGTCTGCTGTTGTGCAGGATGTCATTCCCTATGGACATGTAAAAGGAGAGCGGGCCCATCTTGCTGGGCTCAATTTAGTTGGGCTAAAGCGTCGAGGTTTTTCAACGGCAACTATTCAAGAACTTCGCAGTGCTTACGACGATTTATTTGATGTCGCTACACCATCTTTATCAGAGCGAATTGAGGTTGTTGCAAAGAAATATACTCAAAATGAAGACGTTATGCAACTTATTGGGTTTATCAAACAAGAGTCTCGCCGAAGTCTTTGTTTACCTGAATCTATGGCAGGTTAAACGTCGTGGCTCGTATCCTTGCTCTTTTTGCAGGTCAGGGAGATCTTCCCTCTAAAATCATCCATGAGTGTCATGCAAAAGGTCTGCCTCTTTTCCTTATTGCTTTTGAAGGACAAACAGATCCAGATCTTATCGATCAAAATCAATCTCTTATTCTGGGCCATATTTGGATTCATTTTGGAGCCATTGGTAAAATGCTGAATTATATGAAAACCAATAAAGTTACTCATATTATTATGGCGGGTAGTATGCGTCGACCGGCTTGGTCGGAGCTCAAACCTGATTGGAAAGCCGCCCAATGGCTTACAAGGATAAGTCTTACAAAGTTGGCAGGTGCTAAACTTGCGATAAGTGCTGCGGGTGATGATGGTTTATTAAAAACGATTATGACTTTTTTGCGCGAAGAAGGGTTTGAATTTATGAGTTCTGCAGACATTCTTGACAATCTTTTGGCACCTGAAGGAGTTATGGGAATGTACGAACCTAACGAAACAGACTGGCAAAATATAACACGGGGAAAAGAAGTTATTCATCTTTTAGGAGCTGGAGATATTGGCCAAGCTGTGGTGGTTCAAGAAGACCTCGTTTTGGGAGTTGAAGCTATTGAAGGAACAGAAGGATTGCTTTCCCGTTGTGGGTTGCTTCGGCGTGAAGGTCGTGGGGGGGTTTTGATTAAAATGGCGAAGCCGAACCAAAGCCGCATGGCCGACTTGCCTACCATTGGTGTTGCCACTATTCATCAAGCACAAGCTGCGGGTTTATCGGGTATAGCTATAGAGGCTGGATCAACTCAAATCCTAGATCAAAATGCGGTTATAGCAGCTGCAGATAAAGCAGGTCTCTTTCTCATTGGTGTTACATATTCATGAAAAAATACAAGGTTTTCTTGTCTGCAGGTGAACCATCAGGCGATTTTTTAGGGAGTCATCTTATGAGTTCCCTGAAATGGCAGTTCAATAACAATATTGAATTTGTTGGCCTGGGAGGTTCCTTAATGGAGGAAGAAGGAATGTCTTCTCTATTCCCCATTGATGAATTATCCATCATGGGCCTTGCGGAAATTATTCCTCATATTTGGCGGATTCGTAAACGCATCTTCCAAACAGTTGATGCGATTGAGAAAATCAATCCTGATATTATCGTAACGATTGACTCTCCGGGGTTTAATTTTCGTGTTGGAAAAATACTCAAGAAGAGAGGTAAAGCCATCCCACTTGTACACTATGTTGCCCCTTCTGTTTGGGCATGGCGTCCAGGTAGAGCAAAATCAATTGCAAAATTTCTCAATCATTTACTAGTTTTGTTTCCTTTTGAACCTCGCTATTTCCTAAAAGAAGGGTTGCCGACCCAATTTGTGGGGCATCCCGTGGTTGAGCTGGGATTAATAAATACGGCGCACTCTTCATTTCGACAGCGACATAATATTCCCCTATCCGCTTCAATTTTGACTGTTCTTCCCGGAAGTCGCCGAGGGGAAATTTCTCGACTTTTACCCATCTTTCAAAAAACGATTTTAAAGCTTCAACAAAATGACCCTAATTTACATGTTGTAATTCCAACTTTGCCTCACTTAGTGAATCAAATTCACCAGCAATTGACTGTGCCAGCAACAATAGTCACGACACAATTGGAAAAGATTTCGGCTTTACAGGAAAGTCGAGGTGCATTAGCTGCGAGTGGTACAGTTTCCTTAGAATTAGGGGCAGCAGGTTTACCAAGTGTTATTGCTTATAAAATAAATCCATTTACGCATTTTGTGATAAATTTCATGATAAAAGTAAAGTATGCGTGTCTACTTAACATACTGATGAATAAAGAAATTGTTCCGGAACGATTGCAGCAAAAATGCACATCTGAAAATTTAGCATTAGCTGTCAAAGAAATTTTATATAACGACAAAGTTCGTGAATCAATGAAAATAGAAATGAAAAGAGCCTTGAGTATGCTTAAAGCTCCTTCAAAAGATTTGTCCCCAAGTCAGTGTGCCGCTCAATATATAGCCCAAGTCTTAAACATTAATGGTCCTAATTAAAGATGCCGACTCCAGCTTTGCAGAGGAGCTGAACATAGCCAACAAATCCACGATTCATGCGTCCTTGAATGCACCCCCCTCTCGTGAGATGACCTTCTAGAACTTGATCAAATATCATCTGAATATAAGAAAAATTTTGGTTTTTGTTGTAAAGATTTATGGCTAACGACCACGCACGAGACCAGACTTCACGAGCTGCAGGGCAGAGGCTTATTTCTGAATCCATTCGCGCAAAATGATTATTGAGATAGGTCAAAATTGTGTCAATATCAACAGGCCTTTCTAAATATTTATAGGCAGCAAAAAATTTATCGTTGTTTAACACAAATTCACACATTTGTTGACCCACTTGAGCTAAAGTCAAATTTGGATTGTCAATACTATACAAGTTTCCAATGTCTAAAAGATGGCGGATGTTGTTGCCACCTCCAAATACATAATCATCTAAAATATGAACGTCAGAATCGGCGTAAATTTGACTTAAATAATTGAATATTCGCATAAAATTTTCAAGAATAGGTCTTTGTTTTCCCGCTGCATATTCCCGTGATAACTTATTGGTTCGCAAGATATCTACGCTATGTCCCGGACTATCTTCAAAATTATTGTAACGTACCTGACGATGTTGAATTAAGGATACATGATCGTGAGTGCTTGTTGCAGAATGGGCCATATCCCCTCTTCTGTTTTCTTCAACCAAAAGTTTGCGAATGTAGTCTAGCGAGGCTTTCTCTTGTGGGGCAATCACTTGAGGTGGGGGGGCCGTTCTTCGAGTATCATAAAAACCTTCCCGATTGATTTCTGCTTTCAGGCCATCTCTATACTCCTTTAAGGTTAATCCTAACGAGGCGGTAAGAGCGGTATCTAAGTCATTATCTTGCTCTTGCGCGAAACTAATGGAGATAGTTCCCACAAGAATAGAAATAAAAAAAGCCCGAATAAAATTTTCCACGTTCTAATCTTTCACAATAAATTTTCGGATTTTCTCATTAATACGATGAGAATTATAATTTATATGAGAACGGCAATAAGGAAATTCAAGTCATTTTAATTATAAAATCAATAAAATTCCAAGACCAAGGAGAATGCGGTAGATTACAAAAGGGGTTAAAGAATGACGTGCAAGAAAGGTCATCATCAAATGGATTGCAGCGATTCCGGCCATACCGGAGAAGATGATGGCCAAACCAATATTGTTCCAAACGAGAGGTGTCCCCTCTTTCACAACATCAATTGTTGTGAGTGTTGCGGCACCCAATATTGAGGGAATGGACATTAAAAAGGCAAAACGGGCAGCGGCAATTCTGGTAAATCCGAGACTGAGAGCCGCGCTTATACATATTCCTGAACGGCTCACACCCGGGACAAGGGCAATAGCCTGTGCAAGACCAATAAGGAACCCTTGCTTTAAAGTTATGGCTTGGAGTGATTTTTTCTGGGGTCCAAAATGGTCGCTGGCAAACAATACCAGCCCAAACACAATGCTTGTTGTTGCAATAACTCCGACTTGACGAATTTGATCCATACCTAGTTTTTTTAAGATGAACCCTACGACGACGGCGGGGAGTGTTGCTACGACTAAACTTAAGGCGAGGCGGACTTGATCATCTAATAACGGAAGGCGAAATCCCTGGAGACAAAATCGAAAGAAATGGGTGCACATACCCCAAATATCATCACGAAAATATATTAATACAGCTAAAAGAGTTCCTACGTGGAGGGCAATATCCATTTCAAAACCCTGATTTTCCCATCCAAAATAATTGGGCAACAAAATGAGATGCCCGGATGAGGAGATAGGTAAAAATTCTGTCAGACCTTGTATCACGCTCAGAATGAGAATATGAAGTATTGTCATGGAAGCTCCAGGATCATTCCATCATAGGCCGGTGTAACATTAGGGGGAGTGCGGCCATTGAGGTCATCATAATCCAAATCATGAGTCATATGCGTTAAAATAGACTGTTCTGGTTTGGCTTTATTAATCATCTTAAGGGTCTGTTCTACATTGGCATGACTAATATGGGGTTTATCGCGCAAACAATCCACTACCCAAATCTTAAGATTTTTCAAAATTTCATAACTTTCTTCTGGTAATTCAATAAGATCAGTAGAATAGGCAAAATCCCCAATCCGATAACCAAAAGAGGACCGATGACCATGATATTGAAGAAAGGGAATAATTTGAATACCATGAAAGTCTATGATTTCTTCCAGTTCGCGTCCTTCTAAAAAAGCAGGATATTGAGGATCTAAGGTTGTCAGGGCATACCGATAATTTTGTCTTAAGCGGTTCAAGGTTCCATGATCGGCATATGCGGGTATCGGTTGATTATATTTCGCATAAATTTGACGCAAATCATCTATCCCTCCGACATGATCAGCATGGTCGTGTGTATAAAGAACCAAATCAATACTTCCTACTCCCGCATCCAAGAGCTGTGTGCGAAGATCTGGGCTGGTATCAATTAAAATATTCTTCCCTTTTGTTTGGATTAAAACAGAAGCGCGACGTCGGCGATTTTTAGGGTTATTGGGATTGCAGGAACCCCATTCTCCGGTGATTAGGGGTACACCGCCAGAAGCGCCGCATCCCAAAATCGTAATCTTCATGGTTCTAATCTCGCCTTAGTGAACAACGAAAAAAAATTGTTCGTGGTTGCTGTTTCGATCGCACTATAACTTAAACTTTTTAAGTCCGCTAGGAGTTCTGCGGTATAGCGAGTGAAGGCTGGCTCGTTGCGTTTTCCGCGGTGAGGCACGGGAGCTAAGAAGGGCGCGTCTGTTTCGACAAGCATACGGTCGAGAGGCGTGTCTTGGACAATTTGACGCAATCCTTCGGCATTCTTAAAAGTCACAATACCGGAGAAGGAAATATAAAATCCGAGTTCCAGGGCTTCACGCGCAAGGGCAGCACTGCCACTGAAACAATGAAAAACACCTTTGACGCGACCTTTCCCAGTTTCTTTAAGACACAAAATTGTGTCTTCGTCGGCATCTCGGGTGTGAATAATGAGAGGAAGATTTAGTTTCATACTCGCTAAAATGTGGTCTCGAAATGAGGAAATTTGATCCTCTCGAGGACTCTTGTTGTAATAATAATCAAGCCCAGTCTCCCCAATACCAATAACTTTAGGATGTTGTGCCAATTTAATAATTTGGTCTGTTAAGGCTTCACCTTCATAACCCTTAAAGTAATGAGTCGCATCATGGGGGTGCACACCCACAGTGCAATATACTTCTGAATAATGATCAGCAATCGCTTGAAGATTTTTAGCTTCTTCCAATTTTGTATTAATGGTTACCATCAATCCAATCCCATTCTCTTTTGCTCGAGAGATAACATTCTCTAAGTCAGGAGCAAAATCAGGAAAATTTAAGTGACAATGACTATCAATAAGCATGAGTTATATTTCCTTCTTTACCCAACGAGGGAATACGCCTTCAGGTGGCGGTAAAATTGTCCCCGGAGTTAGGGGAGTATCCAAATGAGCAAAGGTCCGCATTTCAGGCATAACATTCAGCTGGTCCAAAATGCGTTGACTGGCTTGTGGAATAAGGGGTTGGGTTAATAGGGCGATTTGACGGATAGTTTCTGCCAAAACATATAAAATGGTTTTCATGCGCGTAGGGTCTTCGGTTTTTAGAGACCAGGGTTTTTGCTCATCCACATATTTGTTTGCCTCGCCAATCACATGCCAAATTTCTTCAGCGACTTTGTGCAAAGCCTGTTTTTCGATTTCACTTCTTAAAGTGGGTAAAATTTCTGTGGCTTTTAAAAGCAGGGCTTTATCTATAAGCGTTAGTTTGTCAGGTGAGGGTAAAATACCTCCACAATTCTTAGCAATAAACGAGAGGACTCGTTGTACAAGGTTTCCATAACTATTCGCAAGATCGCTATTGAGTCGTCCAATGAGGGCTGATTCAGAGAAATCACCGTCGTTTCCAAAAGGCACTTCTCTTATGAAAAAATAGCGAACAGCATCCCGACCATAAGTATCAACAAGTTTGATAGGATCAATGGCATTCCCTAGGGATTTTGATATTTTTTCACCTGCATTTGTCCACCAACCATGCGCAAAAACTCGGGAAGGGGCAGGTAAACCTGCGGCCATCAGAAATGCGGGCCAATAGACGGCATGAAAACGTAAAATATCTTTGCCAACTACGTGAAGGCTTTGGGGCCAGTAAGACTTAAAATCAACATTTTCCAAATCTGGGTAGCCAAGAGCGGATATATAGTTTGTTAGGGCATCTAACCAAACGTAAATAATGTGGTCAGGGTCGTTGGGGACGGGGATGCCCCATTTAAAACTTGTTCGTGAAATAGATAAATCATTCAGTCCACTCTCCACAAATCGAAGAACTTCATTACGTCGGCTTTGGGGCGCAATAAAATCAGGGTTTGCCTGATAAAATTTAAGGAGTCGATCCTGCCAGCGAGAAAGACGAAAAAAATAACTGGGTTCTGTGACCCATTCTACGTCGGCTCCTGTCGGGGCTTTGCCATTGATGAGTTCTGATTCTTGATGAAATGTTTCGTCACGGACAGAGTACCACCCGGAATATCCTCCTAAATAAATCTCATCATTGTCGAGAAGTTTTTGCCAAAGGTATTGGACGGCAGTCTTGTGACGTGGTTCGGTTGTGCGAATAAAATCATCTGTGGAAAATTGCATGAATGTGACGAGATCTCGGAAGTTTTGGGAAACCGTATCCACAAATTCCTGCGGATCTTTTCCGGCATTCGTAGCCGCCTTTTCAACTTTTTGTCCATGTTCATCCGTTCCGGTAAGAAATTTAACATTCTTACCATCTAAACGCATGAAGCGTGCCAACATATCACAAGCGAGAGTTGTATACATATGGCCAATATGTGGAACGTCGTTCACATAATATATTGGGGTTGTTACGTAAAAATTTTTAGAGTCGTTCATAAATAAACTCATCTCCAGTTGTTGGATTTTCAATTATAAAAAAAATGGCCATAAGTATATGATTTCTATCTAAATAACTGGTTTGAGCAGTCTTTAAAAATTCTTGAACGCGGTGAAAGACATCCACCCAGTGGGACATAGGTTTCCGTTTAACTAACGTAGCTAATTTCCCATCTCCCGCCGTGGCAGGTAAGGTAAGATGATCAAGTATAATCAAACGATGAAGAGCCCAAACGACTAAGTCGAGCATGACATCATAGCCTGGATTATTTTTGTCAAATGACGCACTTAAGGCTTGGGCATTGCGCCAGTCACTTTTTAAGGCATCACCTGTTGCTTGAATAATTAGGTCCAATAGTTTGGTGCCGCCTGAGCGCTGCAAAGCGATGGCTCGTCCTATGCTTCCTTGACTTAAAGGAATAATTTCAGAAGCAATACTCTTGCCAAGACTTGTTGCAATTTCTTCATCTGATAAGGGGAAAAGCTGAAGTTTGCAACTACGAGAGCGAATGGTAGGTAGGACTTGACCCAAAGAATGGGTAATGAGAAAGAATACGGTTTTTGCCGGGGGCTCTTCTAGAATTTTTAACAGGGCATTTGCAGCGTTGCGGTTCATCTCATCAACGGCATCTATAATTACGACGCGCCATCCGGGAATGGCGGCGCATTGACGTAAAAAAGCGCTAACCTTTCGTCCTTCTTCTACGTTAATTTCACGTAACGCTTTCCCTTCCGCGTTTACGCCTTTCTCAACAGCAAGAAAATTTGGATAACTTCCCAAATATATTTGGCGAGCAACGACAGCGGGATTTTGCACTTCATGCTCTAAAATTTCACGAGCCATTGTATAAGCGAGAGTTGCCTTGCCAATTCCCCGTTCGCCAGCAATAAGCCAGACGGGATGCATCGCGCCTTTAAAAAAAGCCTGACGCATTTGCTCGTGGGCATGATGATGTCCCACCAAGTGTATTTGACCCTTGGGATGAAGATCAGGATTTATATTGTCAGGAGTCTCTAACACTGTGTCTCTTTTTCTCGAATCACCAAAACTCCTTACGTTGTAGCAAAGCTATAGTCCTGTTGACAATGCTAACTTAACATAAGGGATAGGGAGAGTGTTTATGAATTCCTTTGCCTTTTTATTTGATTATACAAATGGTAACTGACTGTAAAATCGGCGTTTTTGCCGCCTTATTTTTTTCGTTTTTCCCTCCACATTCGAAAGAATAATTTTTAATTGGTGAGAAGGTATATTTTTGGAATAAACCCTTTCTTTCAAAACCACAGCCGATTAAGATATATATCGAAAGGTTTTATACCCCAAAAGGTTTTTTTACTTATGCGTACACTTTATCATTATTGGCTATGCCCCTTTTCCCGCAAAGTTCGCCTTATTTTGGCAGAAAAAAAATTGGACTTTAGTGTTGAAACAGAAAGAATGTGGGAACGACGGCCGGAGTTTATTGATTTAAACCCTGCGGGAAAGGTTCCCTTACTGGTTGATTTAAATGGTACTGTTGTTGTGGATAGTATGGCTATAGCTGAATATTTAGATGAAGCCTATCCCGAACGGTTATTAATTGGAGTCGGTCTTTCTCAGCGAGCAGAAGTTCGCCGGCTATCGGCTTGGTTTGATGATAAGTTTGCACAGGAAGTGAGTGTTAGTCTTATATTGGAGAAAGTACTTAAAAAACATATTTATAAGGACCACTCGGGTCCCAATTCTGCCATTTTACGATTAATAAAGTCTTATGTTCATGATCACCTCACCTATATTTCCTGGCTTGTTGATCGCCGCAAATGGTTAGCGGGTGATGAATTTTCATTAGCGGATGTTACAGCAGCGGCTCATTTATCTGTTGTTGATTATCTTGGAGATGTCCCTTGGGATAAGTATGAACTTGCAAAAGATTGGTATGTAAGAATCAAATCTCGTCCGAGTTTTCGGGCTTTGCTAACGGATCGTGTTCCTGGAATGCTCCCATCTCCACATTATGCCGATCTCGATTTTTAATGCCTCCCGCGATACTTATTTTTGGTTTGGGATATGTAGGTCAACACTTAGGGCGTTCTCTCTTAATAGAGGGTTGGCAGGTGAAGGGAACAACACGCACCCAAAAGCAAGCAAACATCCTTACAGAGCAGGGATTTGAAGTAATTGTATGGGGAGGTTCCTTACCTTTCCCCTCACACATTTTAGAAAATGTTACGCATATTTTGGTTGCGATCCCTCCGGATGAAGAAGGTGACATTGTTTTAAGGTGCCTTAAGACTCTTCCAAGCTCTGTAAATTGGCTGGGTTATTTATCTGCAACATCGGTGTATGGGAATCATCACGGAGCTTGGGTAACCGAAACGACATCTCTATTGCCAATATCTGAACGGGGACGTCAACGCCAACTGGCTGAAACCCAGTGGTTGGATAAAAAAAACCATGAGCCCTTTTTTCCCATTCATATTTTTCGTCTCAGTGGAATTTATGGCCCCGGACGGAGTGTTTTAGAGTCTATCAAATTAGGAAACTCTCAACGATTAGATAAACCAGGTCATGTATTTTCTCGCGTGCATATTGATGATATTGTAACAGTTTTGAAGGTTTCGATTCTTAATCCTCATCCTGGAGAAATATACAATGTGGCCGACGACGAACCCGCCTCAACTGCTGACGTTATTGCTTACGGGTGTCAGCTATTGGGATGTGATGTGCCGCCTCTGATTGCATTTGGGGATGCAACGGTTTCTTTGATGTTACAAGAATTTTATGCGGAGCACAAACGTGTTTCAAATGAAAAAATCAAAGCATCTCTCGGCATAAAATTAACTTATCCCACCTATCGGGAAGGTCTAAAACATTGTTGAGTTTGTTATTGAACTTTCCCCAAAAATTGGTACTTTTAAAAAGAAACGTTGAGTTTTTTGAAAAGTAGGATTTTATGATGAATATTACGCGTCGCGGTATCATGCTTGTTCTTTCCTCTCCCTCCGGAGCCGGAAAAACCACTATTTCCAAAAAATTACTTGAATTAGAACCCACACTGGCTCCTTCAATTTCAGTAACTACACGTCCCACGAGGCCGGGAGAAGTGGATGGCAGAGATTATGTTTTTGTCTCACTTTCTCAATTTCAGAGTATGGTTGATGGCGAAGAATTGTTAGAAAGTGCAGAAGTTTTTGGCCATAGTTATGGGACACCTAAGCAAAAGGTCTTAGACACCTTAGCGGCAGGAAAAGATATTATTTTTGATATTGATTGGCAAGGGACGCAACAATTGGCGCAATTAGCACGGACGGACTTAATTAGTATTTTTATTTTACCCCCATCTACAGAAGAATTAGAGCGACGCTTACGGTCACGGGCACAAGATGAAGATGTTGTTGTTGAAAGGCGTATGGCCGATGCCGCTACGGAAATGAGCCATTGGGCGGAATATGATTATGTTATTATTAATCATGATTTGACCACAAGCGTGGCACAAGTTCGGGCAATCTTGACGGCCGAACGATTGCGACGGACTCGACAACTAGGCTTGATTGATTTTGTAAATGAATTGCGTCACACACATTAGGTAATTACATAAACCTCTAGATATTTTTAAAAGGCATATTCCGAGAAAACTAAATTTTTTAAGCAAAAAATTAAATATAATAATTAGTTTAAAATAATGGTTTTGAATATCCAGCGACCTCATCAGCCTTTTAGACTATTGACTCTTCTTTAGGGGGTTGGATATTGTGAATTAATGCATATTTTTCTAAAATTAGGTTAAAAATAGTTCATTGAGATACGTTCCTTCACTTACTCTTATTCTCAGCTATCTCACCTTATTATTGCAATCTTCCTCTGCGGTCGAAGAAGATCCATATATCCAAACCGGTAAAACAGATCTCACGCAATTATTTAATGCGACATCGCGTAGCTCACCTCGCCCGTCCTCTGATTCTTTCCCGCAAGAGCCGGTTTACTCAAATCACAATACAAACCCTTTTGTAACACCACGATCCGCACGCACAACTGCACGGACTCCGCGTACGCCACGTACTCCGACCTCTACTCCCGGGGGAAGTTTACGCAGTAGTACATTTTATGGTTCGCAAGAGGTGGCGACAATGTCTGCGTCTCCTCGGTTAGAAAATCTTCGAAAGTCTGCAGGATCACAAACATTTCCAAAAGAAGGGTTAGCGTTGAAGGTTACCTCAACTGCGGAAAGTGACTCCGAAGAGCCAATGGACGTTGAGACCTCGAGTGAGCCGATGGAAGTGGAGACAGAGAGCTTACCCACCCCACCACTTTCGGGGAGAAGAAATTCTCTCGGAACTCCGTTAGCCTACAAGGGGCGGGTGAAGAACACAGAAATAGGTCCTAATAAATTGGCATTATCTCTTAATTTGAGCAGTTTGACAGCTTCTGCTCCTCAACTTAGGAAAACGATCGGACTTAAATCTAAAGAAGGAAGCGTAAGCCAATATCAAAAAATAGAGGATCGTAATACTCCAGCTCAATCGATGAGACTTGTAAATTTAGAAAATGGATTTCGTCGCGCCAAAAAAAATTATGATTTTAAAAGGCGGTGTTACTTTGATAGCGATAAGATGCCCCCTAAACAGCCTAAAAGAGAAGCTCTCAGTAATAGACTCGGCCATGAACATACCCTTTGGTGGGGTCGCGCAAAAAAAATGGCCGATGAATTTAATACCAAAAGAATGTTCAAAATTAATTTGGAAGATAATTATAAGCTCCAGTGCGCGCAGGCACAAGCCGAATTAGGGATAGGCCAAGTTTCATTTGAAGTACTAGATGAGCTGGAAAAACTTTATCGTCCCGTTGATCAGGGGGATTATTCTAAGAATTATGCGAAAGAATTGCATGACGCCTTAGAAGCAAAAAAAATTCATGTTTCTGTCAAAGATATTGAGTCTATTTTGCCGCGCTTTTCTAGCAATTTTAAAACGAAAATGACTGCAATTCGAGAGGAAAAAAAGCAAGTGGAAATTGCGGCACGAGAATTTGAGGTCATTCAAAAACGGTGTCAGATACAACATGTTGTTAGAGGAAAATTAACGGAAATTCAGAATTTAACTGATCAGGTAAAGTTATTTCACTTTCAATCAGATGATGAAATGATGTTGCGATCATTTAGTTTAACAGAAGAGGATCTTGAAGATCGTAAGCTATTTGATTCAGAAGATGGAGAACATGTAATCTTTAAGCTGACGGATTCAGAGCTTGAGGACTACATGTATAGTCTGCGAAGAAATTATAATGTCAGTACGGACCCCTTTGTTCATCCTTATCAAAACAACCCTAAACAACTCACGGGCTCAAATCGGGTAAAGTGTTTTGGATTGAGTTTGCAGGACCTTGAAATTGAAATTCAAATCCTACAGATGTGGTTGAATGAACATCTGATCCGGGAATCGCAAATATTTGACGCTATCATAACTCAATATGGGGGTAATTATTGCGATAAAGCCCATACCTCCTTTGAGGCCATTCAACTGCAGTTGAAATTTGATTTTAATCCCACAACAGTTACTGTAGGAAAGCAGCAAAATCCACTAATAGAAAGGGAAGCAATTAAAAGGCAATTTGTCATGCCAATCTTTGGGCAATTGTTAGAGCCTGATATGAAAAACGAAGAGACAGATTCGTCATTGGATGAGATATACTTATTAGAACGACAGTTAGACCAGCGTTATAAAAGACTGCAGCAACCAGAAAATTTTTTACCGTTTAATAAAGCTTACGTGGGATTGGATATACGGACTCGTTATTCCCATCCCTGCGTTATAGAAACGGAAAGAAAAAGAGAATGTAAGACGGTTAGTCGTCGAGCGTTTTTCAAACCTACTCCAACGTATTTTGAAAAAATTATTCGTCGAAATTATAATTCCTGTATAGATCCGACTGAAGAGATAACTCTTTCGCCATTTACTTTATCAAAACAAATTACTATGGCAGAGGATTTTCCCTCAATTGAGATTGTGGAACTTCATAGAAAAAGATTTATCGCTGTTCTCGAGGACTTAAGAGATACTAATTGGATCTCTAGGAGGCAAAACTCATTTAATGGCCCTAAAATTATAAAAAAATTACAAGATACTTATGATGAACACCTTACAAAATGGGAGGCCTCCCTAAAAGTCAGATTGGAAACGAGCAAAAAGACAAGGCAAGATAAAATGCTAAATCGGCCTGAGCAGAGGCAACGACCGGAGTCGGTACACGACAAACTTGCCTTGCATGGAGAATTGCTCGCTGCCTACAGAAGGAATGTTATTAGACAAAGCAGTCAATTAGATAAACTTAAAGGACCACCCAAAGGTTGGGTTGAGGCTGCGTATGGATACTGGTCCGTAAAACCCTTTTCCTTTTTCTTTGATAATCAAAGTACTGCTTTGTCAGATGTCTTTCTTGAAATAGGGGCGGGAAAAATCGATTTAAGCTCCCTGCAATTAACAGATCCTCAACTCAATCGACGACGCCTTGTTCGAGATGAAACGGATCCTGGATTATTTAATTCAGAACTCGCTTTATGTGCCTATTCTGTAATTGATTTATCCTGTAATCGGCTCGAAAACCCTCGTTTGTTGAGAGACCTTCGATGGACACTGCGTTGTTTAGATTTATCTAATAATGCCCTAATAGGGTTGGAGTGGGCATTAGAATTAGAATATTTGGAAGTTTTAAATGTCTCAAATAATCCCGGGATCAAGACCCTCGCTAAATTAAAAGGGAGCTCAGTTTCAAGTCTTAAAGAGTTAAATATTGCAAATATTGGTCTTACAGCTCTGTCAGAGCTAGATATATTAAGAGGATTTATGGGTCTTGAGATCTTAGATATTTCATTCAATCTTTTAGAGCAGGATGATGGGCAATTTGGTAAAGGTGACGGCACTCAATCGAAGCCGCCTAAGCTAATTACTCTTAGTGCGATTCCTTTAGAGATCTTAATTGCCCATGAGTGTGGATTTGATGGATTGTGGAATGATTATTTTGGTTATTTGGTCAATTTAAGAACCTTATCCGTTGAGAGGAATAACTTGCAGTGGCTTGATTCTTCTTGGGATCAAGTACATAATAAAGTGGAGTTTCAAGACCACTTCCCAAAATTGCAAGTTTTTGTGCCTCAAGAAGGGAAAAGAATTGAGGCCATTGACGGCACGAATGTTTCCCTAGATCACTTAAATACTTAGCTCATTATTCATTGAGACAATTAGGTAAACTTAATCCATTGATTAACCATAATAATTTGTATTATCCCCCAAATAATGCTGGTTAGAAGCGTAGTTATAAGAAATTTTTTCTTTAAATTAGGATTTTTGGGAGTTCCTGTTGCAAATCCCTTTTGGGGATGCTGGTCGGTTTGAATGCCAAAGGGAAGAACTACGAATATGACAACCCACCAAATGACAAAAAAAACCAGGGAACCGGATATAAAAGTCATTTGATGTCTCCTCTATGGCCTATTTTTATCATGTGAATGAAGTTTTGCACCACACAATAGTTTCAATTATAAATTTTATTAGTCTTTTTAGCTAAAACCATATACAAGTTTTCTTAAGAGTCGTAACGACAACCATTTCAAAAATTTGCTTCCCTGTTTTTAGAAAGGTGCAACGCTATGCCCCGTATTTCTTTTACAAAAGCTGTGGCCCTTGGAAATGATTTTATCATTATTGATGCCAGAGACGAATTTGTGCCCCTAGATTCCCAGCAACTTCAACGGCTTGCCAATCGCCGGCAAGGTGTGGGTTGTGATCAAATTATTTTTCTACTCCCTCCAACAGATGCCCAGGCAGATCTTCGTCTTAAACTCTATAATGCAGATGGAAGTGATGCGGGGGCATGTGGCAATGGAACTCGGTGTGTCGCACGGCTTATCATGGAGGCTGAAAAAATAGACGAGCTGATTATACAAACGGCAGGAACTCTTTGTCGTGCCTTTTGGTCCAATGATCAACGGGATGAGGGGGCTGCCATTTCTGTGACGATTGGTACACCTCGATTTGATTGGGAAAAGATTCCTTTGGCAAATCCAGAAGCGTTGAGAGAGGTATCTTACAATACAATTGCCTCTTTTTGTGTGAATGTTGGAAATCCTCATGCGGTATTTTTTGTAGGGGATGTAGATGAGATTCCTTTAGCCAGCATTGGACCTCAGATTGAAAATCACCAAGCGTTTCCTGAGCGTGTCAATGTTGGTTTTGCCCAAATTATAAATGGAAGAACTTTACGTTTGCGGGTATGGGAACGGGGTGCAGGATATACGATGGCATGTGGGACTGGTGCATGCGCGGCAGCTGTGGCGGCTATTCATCAAAAATTAGTTTCATCCGGGCAGTCTCCGCTTCGGGTCATTCAAGAGGGGGGTGAAATTCTTATTGATTGGCGTGAGGGTCATCCGATTACAATGACAGGTCCAGCTCATATCAAATTTCAAGGAGAGATAGATCTTTAAGCAAAGCCCTAACAGGTACAATCTTTGCGTATAATTATGTAAGGAGGAACGAAAGTAGTATTGCAATTCCTATGTTCCTGTTTACTTATGAAAATTCGAAGAATGTAAAAAGAATAATTATATCATTTTCTCTTTAGAAAAATAACAAAAAGCCCCTATAAAAGGGGCTTTTTTGTTATTTATTAGCAATAGCCTTATTAAGGTCTTAACGACTTTAAGGGGTTAAAGTTATGGTTTGTCTGAAGGATGGTAGAGTTGATTGGGACCATAAGTATGGTCATATCGGTGGTCACCATACCCAGAGTTGGAACGTTCATATTTCTTATAATAATCATTATCATAATAAGAAGAATTTGGATAAGTACCGTAATGAGGAGGTTGGTAACGACCACCTTCACATGCATTAATGTCATATGGATTTGCACAACCTGACATTAATAATGCAGAAGCTGATAAAACACCTACAGTTAGAAGTAATATAATTTTGGAACGCTTCATGTTAACCTCTATATTTAAATTTAACTTTCAATTTTATTATAATTCGATTAATTCTTAAAAATAAGTTAAGAAAATTGTTTCGAGTCCCTAAATGGTTTGAATGGCTTGCAAAACTTCTTTTGCGTGGCCATCAACCTTAACTTTACGCCAAATCTTTTGGATAATACCCCTTTCATCGATGAGAAAAGTTGATCGTTCGATTCCAAAATATTTTTTGCCGTACATAGATTTTTCAACCCACGTTCCATATTCAGAACAGACAACTCCCTCTTCATCAGATAGAAGGGGAAAGGTAAGCCCATATTTTGCTTTAAATTTATCGTGAGTTTTGGGAGAATCTCGTGAAATACCAAGGACAATAACGTTTAGGAGGTTAAAATCTCTTAACCTATCCCGAAAATCACAAGCTTCAGTTGTACAGCCACTCGTATCATCTTTGGGATAAAAATAGAGAACTACCTTTTTTCCCTCAAAGTCAGATAACTTATAGATCTGCCCGGTATCGCCGGGCAGGTCTATATTAGGAGCCGTGCTTCCAATTTCGAGAGACACTTAAGAAGTTTTCTTTTCTTCTTTTGTTTCTTCTTTCGTCGTTTCCTTTACAGTTTCTTTTGTTTCTGGTGTTGGTTTCGTTTCTTCAACCTTTAATGGACTTGTAGCAGGTGCTTCTTCAACTTTTTTCTCTTCTTTTTTGCCTTCACAAGCAATTAAACTTAAACCGAGTAACGCGACAGACAAAAGATTCCAATTTAAAAGATTCCAGTTCATATATATCTCCCTTAATTTAAAAAGTTAATAATACTGTCTAGCCTCACAATCATGATCTCAGATAGTATTAAGTTGTATATTAATGGATTGCACTAAGAAAGGGCAAGGTTCATCATCGCGCGTAGCTATAAAATCTTGTCGAGTGTGGCTAAATTACTTACAATTCCTTTAGTTACAATCGTCTTGGCTGGAGCTCTTGCGTTTTATCGACTCCCTCCCGGTTGGTTAACACCTTCTTTGCAACTGGCTCTGACAGAAACTATTGGAAATGTTGAGTTATCGCTCCCCAAAGCAAAAATGAGGTGGGGGGGCTGGCGTCATCCTTTGGGAATAAGGGTGCATAATGTCAGCATAAAAAATGAGGAAAGAAATTTAAAACTCGAAATTCCCCGTCTTCTCTTCTCCCTTAAAATTCTCCCTCTTTTTAATGGTAATGCGGAAATTGGCAGAATATTTTTTGATTCTGCAAAAATCTCTTCTCAAAATGATTTAATAGGAATTATTTCTGGAAAAGTGAAAATGAGGGGCCAAGATGTGGCAATGCACGCAGAATTTCACAGTGTGAATATTAGCGCTTTGGCGCATTTTCTTTGGGGTCAACATTTAACTCAACAAACTTCATTTATGGTTCAAGGTAAATTTTTCATGGAGGGAAGTCGTTTCCTTGGCATTTCAAAGGCCAGCTTACAGTGTATAAGTGAGGGGGGAACCCTTTTGATACCAGAAATTTATCCTGACCCCCTTCATGTGGATCAAACTCAACTGACTTTGATTGTAACCGAACAAAACGTGTACTTAAAAAAATTATCTCTGAAGCGAGGAGATTCTTATTTGTCATTAAAAGGCTCGCTTCGTTCCCCCATTACCTGGAAAAAGCTTCATAAAGAAGGAGGTTTGCTTGAAGTATCTTTAGAGGGCAAAGGAGGAGCCATACCTGTTGATGACCTCAAGTTACTCTGGCCAAGAGGCTTAAGCCCCAAACCTCGGCATTGGGTAGTACACCAGCTTTCAAAGGGTAAAGCAGATACTGTCATGACAAAAATGCAAGGCATAGTTCACGTAGATGCGGGTGCTAAAATTAACCGTTTTGAGGTGCCAAACATTTATGGCCAGATTGGCGCAAGTCAAGTAACGGTTCATTATTTTGGTTTGTTACCTCCAGCAACTGATGTTACAGGCAATTGTACATTTACTCGTGAACAATTTAAAATTCAGGCTGTAGGGATGGCGAATGATATTCGTCTTAAAAGTGCTAATATTGTGATCAATGATCTTCATATCAATGATCAAACTATTGATATTAAATTGGATTTAGAGGGCTCTATTCGCAATAGTCTCGAAATTATTAATTCGGATCCTCTATATTTAGCTAAAAAGCTTGATCTTGATCCGCAGAGATTTGAAGGTCGTGCTGCAACTCAAGTTTCTTTAAGCTTTCCCTTGGAAACAAACGTTCCTTTAGAGTGCGTCAAAGTGACCGCTAAAAGTCAAATTCAAGATGGAAAAATACAGTATGATGCCCTCATAAATGGCAAACCGGTTACGCTGGATAAAGGAAACTTTGTTTTGGACGTTGATAAAGAGACTTTAACAATGAAAGGGGGGGCATCTATTCAAATGATTCCCACTCAAATTGGTTGGCAAGAACATTTTGAGGGTAAAAATATTCCTTTTCGTCGCCAATTTACGGTGCGCGGTGATCTAGATGTTCAGCAGTTAAAAAATTTGGGTATTTATGCCTCTGATTATTTGGGTGGCAAAGCCTCAGCCAATATACATTACACAGTAGGAGAGGATGCAAGGAGCAGAATAGAGGGGTTTGTTGATCTCACGCAGACAGTGATGGTCTCTCCGATCTTGGCGTGGCAAAAGCCAGCAGGAGAAGCTGCGCATTTAAAACTTAAATTTTATAAAAAGCAAGTTCTTGAAACCTATCATTTAGATGAAGCTCTATTAGTGGCTCCCCAACTTAATTTAACAGTGAAGGAACGGAACAAAACAGGAAAAGTGTATGAAGTTGATCACCTGCAAATTGGCAATAGTCACTTGAAATCAATTATACACCAAGATAGCGATGGAGTGCTCCAGGCATCAATTCAAGGAAAGGTGCTGGATTTATCTTATATTTTGGATGATTCAACTCAAGAGCCTCTTTTGCAACCCCTACCATCTCCTAAAGGAGCGCAAGCAACACGATTTAAAGTTAAATTATTGTTGGATGAAGTTTTTTTGGGAAAAATCAATCCTATACATCATGTAGATGGGGAAATGATTTATGAAGGAAATACTCTCATGAAAGCGGATGTAAAAGGAAAAGTTCCGCACAAGGAAGAAAAAATTTCATTAAGTATGTCGCCTGTGTCGCCTGAACAACAGCAATTTACCTTAGAATCTGCTAATGGAGGCTATCTCCTAGAGATGCTAGGTGCAGACTATGATGTCGAGGGAGGGCATCTGGTAATAAAAGGCATTAAGACTGAAAAAAATAGAAATATCGCAGATGCTTTGTCGAAGAGTGACAAAAATAGCTGGGAGATTAGGGGAAACATTAGCATCGGCAATTTCACAATTAATAAGGCGCCTCTATTGGCCAGGTTACTATCAGCAGCCTCTCTTAAGGGAATTGTGAATTTCTTTTCTGGACGAGGAATTCATTTTCAGGAAGGCACTACAGACTTTTCTCTTTCTCCTGAGAAGCTGGTCGTAAAAAAAATGCGACTGATTAGTCCATCCATTGGTCTGATCTTAAATGGGTCTTTGGACCGCTACGCAAACAAAGTCAATTTTTCAGGAGAACTCATTCCATTATATATTATTAATACAATCTTGGCGCGCATTCCCTTGGTGGGGAGTTGGATTTCGGGGGGAAGAGAAGATGGCGTATTCATGACGCAGTTTACCATGACAGGGGACCGGCAAGATCCTGCGCTTGCCATTAACCCTATTACGAGTTTAACTCCTGGGTTGGTTCGAGAATTTTTAAACGCCCAAGAGTCAAAATCTAAAGTGTAATGGCTTTTTTATCTTGGCGGGTTATTTTGCGAATTAGGACTGCAAAAGCTCCATTGCCCATGACATTTGCGCTGGTGAAAATAGGATCTTGCACAATATAAATAGTGGTCATCAAAGTTGCCATTTCAGGTGTCAGATGCAAGTACTTTTGTAAAATGGGGAGCATCACAATAATGCCTCCGCCAGGAATTCCTGCCACGGAAAACTTAGCTAAGCAAAAATAAAGAGTAAACAATAAATAGTTCTCAATTGTCGGTAGAGGAATTCCTGAAAGACTTAACACGGCCAGAGCCAAAATGGGAATTCCTAAAGCATCCCCAATAAGATGGATGTTGACAGTGGTTGGAATCACGAGGTCCGCAAATTGCTCGTCATTCGTATTTTTTTCAGTTGCTGCTAATGTTACCGGCATGGTTGCAGCACTTGACATGGTGGAAAAACCTGTAATCCCTGCAGGAATCATGTTGCGCACGAGCTCGAGAAAACGAGTCATTCGAAATCCACTCGCGACGAGGTATAAGGATGCAATGTAAATCACAATAACAGCACACAATAACCCAAAAATATGACCAGAATTCTTGATAAGAATGGACAAAGTTCCTTCGTGTTCCATTTTCAAAATAAAGCCAAAGACATATATTGGCAACAAAGGGATAAAAGCTTTTTGCAGAAAAACAGTCACATAATGGCGCATATCGATAGCGAATTTTGTAACAACAGGAACTTTGAAAAAACTAAACACGAGCCCAACAATGATGCCCAGTAGCATAGACCGGTCGGGAGCAAGAATTTCTGGGATATGTAGAGAGAAAATAGGGCTTACAGTATCCTTAATATTTGTTAAAACATCTCCGCCAATGGTCAAAAGAGGAAGGAGAGTTACCCCAATCCCGTAAGATATTAAAACCGTAAACGCATTCGAGAGAGTGACCAGAGCTAAAATGCTTAATATAAGCAAAGGAGCTCGCTGTTCCATGGATAAAATAGCTGCAGCAATATAGCTGAAAATGATAAAGGGTAAGATACCCATTAAGATTTCTTTCAAGCCACAACTAATGGTGAAAAAGATTCGCGTGATATCAAGAGTTAAAATATCACTTAAGAAAAAAGCAGCAATTATGGCAATGATGAGTTGAGCGGGTAAGCTTTTAAGGAGGGTCATTTCTCTACTGTGCCTTGAGATTAAGGGTTAATTCATACGATTAATAATTTTCGGTAAAATAAGGTAATGCCGCCTCAGGCGGACGTCCACTTGGCCATAGATGTGAGAAAAAGATTGATCATGATTTTCACAATATTCGCAAAAATATGGAGACGCAAGAAAAATCGAATTCTAATTTTCTGAAGTAATATTTTTATGAATGTTCTAGAATAAAAAAATCAGGCATTCTGTCGGGAGTTAATATGTTTCAAAAAATTTGCTTTATGATTTTTGGCATGATTCTGGCGTGCTCAGCTTCAAACCTGGTGAGATATCCCGTGGTATCTGGACAGTTTTATCCTGCGTCATCTGCGGATTTGAAAAAAGATATTGCTACCTATTTAGGGGCTATAAAGCAAGAGCCGCCTATCCCCAAGTCGGCCAAAATTCTGGGGATGATTGTTCCCCACGCGGGATATAAATATTCCGGTCAGACGGCAGCTTATGTTTATAAACTAATTAAGGATTATCCTGTTGATGTTATTATTCTGATAGGTCCATACCACGCTTCCCCGTTTCCGGGTGTATCAATTTGGCCAGAGGGTGATTGGCAAACACCGCTTGGAAAAATTTCCATCGAAGAGTCATTGGCAAAAAGCCTTCGTGATGAGTCTCCAGATTTTCTCTATGATTTTAATATTCACAGTTCTGAACATTCTCTGGAAGTTCAAATTCCCTTTATTCAATCTGTTAGCAAAACTGCAAAAATCGTTCCCATTTTAATTTCAGATGTTAAATATGCAAAGTCGTTGGCTCAAGCTCTTTACAAGCATCTTCGAGGACGTTCAGCTTGTGTTATTGTTTCGACCGATCTCAGTCACTATCATCCGGATCCCACAGCTCGTAATATTGATCAAAACACCCAAAATGCTATTCAAAAACTTTCCCCCCCTTTTTTTCAAGAAGCGTATGAAAAAGGCGAGATTGAATTATGTGGTGCAGCAGCCGTTCTGACACTTTTGGAATTAAATGCTCTTTCTGGGCAAGGTGAGTACCAAAATCTGAATTACGCCAATAGCGGCAATAATATTCACGATAAATCATCGGTGGTTGGTTATAATGCATCACTAATTTTGACATCAAACGAGATAAAGGGAGATAAGGGGAATATCCTTATTAATTTGGCGAAAGATACGCTTTCGGCTTACCTGAAAAATCAAACAGCACCCTCCTTTATAATTGAAGATCCCGTCTTAACACAAAAGCGAGCTGTTTTTGTGACTTTACGGGACAAGAGAGGGAACCTTCGAGGTTGTATGGGTCGCTTCGAAGCTGAAGAGCCGTTGTATCTTGCGGTACAACACATGATAATTGAGGCGGCTACGCAAGATATTCGGTTTGCTACTGTAACCTTAAATGAAGTGAAAGATTTGCTTATTGAAATCTCTATATTAGATAAACCCCTTATAGCAAGAAGTGCGCAGGATATTGTTTATGGCACCCATGGAGTTATTGTTTCTCAAGGAAAGCGTAGTGGCGTATTTTTACCGGAGGTATCTAAAAATTTTCGTACTAAAGATGATTTTTTATCAGAATTATGTTTCCAAAAGGCTGATTTGCCAAGAAATTGTTGGCAAAATCCGTTGACTCAAATTCAGATATTTACCACACAAACCATTCACGAAAAGCCATAATTTACAGAAATTCACCCTCCTAATGAGAACTGGCCTCAGCAAAAAACATCCGAATACCCAAAAGAATTAGTAAACATCCCGTTACACGCTCAATCCAATGGTGCATATTGCTAAAATTATACCGTAAGCGTTTATTGGAAAAGCAAAGCGCGATTAAAAAAAACCAGACAAGTGTTGTCAGAAAAATAATGGCACCATAGATGAAAATAATGACTCCGGGAATATTAGGTTTTAAAAAGGCAGTAAGGATGCTTAAAAAAAACAACATACACTTTGCATTGAGAACATTAGTTAAGAATCCATTTCTAAGAGCTGCTAAAGTCGATATGTCTTTTTGCTGATGGGGAGTTCCGTATTCTAGCGTTTGTTTGCGCGTCTTTAACCCCTTTATGCCAATATAAATTAAATAAAAACATCCTAAGTATTTGAATAAAAGAAAAATCCACTGGTTTTGGGCGATAAGAATGCCAAGACCTAAAAGAATATAAGACAGGTGGACAAAAATGCCTAAAGCAACACCGATGGCGGTTAAAATTCCTGTTTTTCGGGAATAAATTAGGCAATTGCGTACAACAACCGTAAAGTCCGGGCCAGGACTAATCAAGCCCACGATTTGGAAACTTGTTAGAGCAAGAATAGAAGGCCAATAATCCATATACATAATTTATGTCTTTTACTCTCATAAAAAAAGGGTAAAGCTAAGGTTTTTTTTGTATTTAATGTATCCTACGCTGCCTTAAAATCTATGGCAATTGGAAATAATTAAGACCTCTTGGTGACCTATAAACATGATACATTGACTTCTATGCAGTAAGCCTTTAATCATCAATATAACGTCCAAAATCCCTTGAAACCTATAGCTACAGTTATAATGGAGACAAAATGGTTAAAGTTACCAAAATAATAGTTATGACTTTTACTTTATGTTTTTTCATTGGGTCGGGATATTGTGTAGATAATCAACAAACTTCCGAAGTTATTAAAGAAAATTTAGATCCTGAGATTACCAAATTAAAAACGACTAGAACGAGTGTGGTAGAATTTCCTAAGCAACAAGAAGCTTTGAAAGCTGCGCTAAGAGAGCGATGTGCTGAAATTGAAATTTATATACCTAGACCGACTTTGGGTGTTCCAATATATAAAATTGATACTCATTTTTTAGACGATTGCGAGGACTTTACCAGTATTGAAAATCTTGTGATTAAGCATTCTATAAAATCTGACAGCGGTATTAACAAACGAGCAATTGAGGCCATACTTCCTTTGATAAAAGGTGCTAAAAACTTAAAAAAACTAGTTGTAACCCATGCGCTCCTTGATTATCTTCTGCCGTATTTACCAAAAGATGTCCAAATATTATTGGAATGTACTTGTTGTTATCGGGCTTCTGATACAGTAAAGCCTTCGAATCAATTAATATATTTTGCAAATGCTAAATTGGACAGCTATCGCGAGAAATATCCTGGATATAATATTGATATTGTCCCAATTCCAACAACATTGTTTGGAAACTTTTAAAGTTAATTACAGGTAGTCTTTGGCTACAATTTCAGCAATTTGTACCGCATTAAGGGCGGCACCTTTCCGTATGTTGTCCGCAACAATCCATAAATTTAAGCCATGCGTCACACTGGTGTCTTGGCGAATGCGACTAACATAGACCGGATCCTCTCCTGCGCATTCAATGGGCGTCGTATAATCTGTTTCCTCAAGAGTGTCCGTGACAATGATGCCGGGAGCAGATTTAAGAGCTTTACGTGCTTCTATTGTGCCGATTGCCGATTCAAATTCTACATTTGCAGATACACAGTGACCAATAAAGACCGGAACACGCACACAGGTTGCAGAAACCTGAATATCGGGAGTAAGAATCTTCTGCAATTCTACGACCATTTTCCATTCTTCATCTGTACTGCCATCATCTCGAAAGTTGCCGATTTGTGGAATTACGTTAAAGGCAATGGTTCGAGGTAAATGGTGAGATTGGGTTGGGTTATTCATGTAGAGTGCACGGGTTTGACTTAAAAGTTCATCCATTGCATCTTTTCCGGCTCCCGAAACAGACTGATACGTTGAAACGACAACTCTCTTTATTTTGGCAATTTTTTGCAATGGCTTCAGGGCCATAACCAACTGGATCAAAGAACAATTGGGATTTGCAATTATTCCCCGATTTTTATACTGAGCGATTCTTTCTCCATTAACTTCAGGTACCACGAGGGGAATATCGGGGTCATTGCGAAAATGGGATGTATTATCAATAACTATGCATCCGCTTGCCGCGGCTTTTGGCGCATACTCTGCCGATACTTTGCCGCCAGGAGAAAATAAAGCGATTTGAACACCATTAAAATCAAAAGCATTTAAAGGCATTACTTTTAACGTGCCCTCATCGCCATATGAAACTTCGTGGCCTGCAGACCGATCCGAGGCAACTGCATAAACATTTTTGATAGGAACGTCCCGTTCACTTAATACAGAAAGCATGGCTCGACCCACATTTCCTGTAGCCCCGACGACGGCAATTTTGAGTTGCTTTAGGTTTGTCATAGTGTTCCTTAATTTTCAGATAAAGTTAATGGCGTTGGTTGTTTCAGGTTTTTTTATAAACTCACGCAGTCTTTCCTATAGCTTTAGCGATAGGGATCCTCTTTCAGTAAATAGTTGTGGACATAATCATTAATACCGACCTCTAGAGGTGTAAATGGCTGATTGTAGGCGTTGGCCCCTAAACTCGCATTCGTACTTTGCGTAAAATATTGGTATTTACCTTTTAGAATATCCGGCATTTCAATATAGTTAATAGCTTCAGGTTTGTTAAGTGCTGCAAAAACAGCTCGAGCAACATCAGCAAAACTTCGGGCTTCACCTGTGCCAACATTAAATAGACCACTGACTTCGGGATGATCATAAAGCCACATCATCACATTCAAACAATCTTCTATGTATATAAAGTCCCGTAATTGGCCCCCATCAGCATAGTCTGGATGATCTGATTTAAAGAGACGAGCTGTGCCATTTTCACGAATTTGATGAAACACCTGATTCACTACGCTCACCATGCTTCCTTTATGGTATTCGTTTGGGCCATAAACATTAAAAAATTTGAGACCTGCATATTGAGGTGGCAAGGAGTGATCTTCTTTTGAACTCAATTCTCGAATTTGAGCAAGAGAGCGATCAACCATATGCTTGCTCCATCCGTACGGATTAAGAGGGCGGAGTTTTTGAAGATCTTTGCGTGTAAAGGAATCATGGAATCCTGCGCTACCGTCTCCATATGTGGCTGCTGAAGAAGCATATATTAAGCGAACACGATGACGCCCACACCATTGGAGTAAATTCATCGTTAAGCGATAATTTTGGTCTAAGACGAGGTCAACATTGCTTTCTGTTGTATCGGAAAGAGCTCCCATATGGAAAATAACTTGAATTTGAGATTTTTGCGATTCTAGGTAGGGGAAAAGTTGACTGGAGTCAATACAGTTATATAAATCGCGTTTAGCCAGGTTATGCCATTTATGGCTTGTGCCTAGAGTGTCGCAAGCAACTATTCTATTGATATTCCGCCCTTCTAAAGCCGCAATAATATTCGAGCCAATAAATCCTGCAGCACCTGTAACAATGATCATAAAAGACCTACCTAATAATATATATGTAATTATTCCTCCTATTTATAAAAGGAATATACCCCCTTCGCAAGCATCTCCTACCCCCCAAATGATAAATATAATCATTATGACTCCCGATTAAATATTTAAATACCGGTGTAAAAAAGGGGTAAGTTTATGTTTAAATTGTCGCAGGAATTTTAGTAAAAATGGCTCAAATCTGCCATAAAAACGCTTTTTTTTGTGATTTTTGCCAAAAAATGGCAGAAAATTGCATATTTCTTGGCAAAAAGCCAATATTCCGTGTTGACGAAAGGGGAAAAGTCGCCTTAAGATTCTAAGTGTAGTCTAGTGGTTCAACTTTAATATAGGACATATACCGTGAATAAAAGTGATTTAATCTCAAAAGTCGCAACTGCTTCAAATCTAACAAAGACAGATGCAGAAAAAGCAATTGACGCAACATTCCGTTCCATTACTCAATCTTTGAAAAAAGGTGAAGAAGTACGTTTGATCGGTTTTGGTACATTCGTTGTAACAAACCGTCCAGCTAGCGATGGCCGTAACCCACGTACTGGTGCAGCAATTCGCATTCCAGCAACACGCCTACCTAAGTTCCGCGCTGGTAAGCAGTTGAAAGAAGCTGTTGCAAAATAAATTATGAGTTTCTATCAAACAACGATTGAAATGATAGATAACTTGTTTTATGGTGCATGAGTGACTGAGAATAAGTGGGCGATTAGCTCAGCGGTAGAGCGTCTCGCTTACACCGAGAGGGTCGGCAGTTCAAATCTGTCATCGCCCACCACCTTTCAGCACTCACCTAATATGAAAGCCTGATTTGTTCAGGCTTTTTTTATATCAACTTCCTTTTGCCATTTCCCTTGCAGAAAATTAAAAAATACCCTAGAACGTGTCGAGTATCTGATGATTTTTAAAAGGGATTTCTATGGCACAAAGCTCAACAATTCAGAAAGACCTTCTTGTCCAAGAATTAGGTCAAAACGGGGATGGGGTTGTCATTGCTGATACCCAACGTCTCTATATTCCTTACGCAAGTCCTGGGGATGAAGTCAGTGTTGAGCTTTCGTTAACAAAGAAAAATCGATATATCGTGGTTAACTATGAAATTATGAAGCATGGTGCCAATTATGTTGACCCACCCTGCCCACATTTTGGAGTCTGTGGCAGCTGTCAGCTCCAACATCTCAATGACATGACTTACACCCAATTTAAACGCGATAAAATTTTGAAACCATTATTGTTTGAAGGTTTTGAGTCTCCTCAACATCTTGTGAAAACACCTATTGTGCTTCCTGCGGGGATAAGACGAAGAGCCAATTTTAATTTCCGTTGTCTACCCAAAGGGGTTGAATTGGGGTATCATAAGTATCATAGTTATGAACTTCTCACGCTGAAAAGTTGTCATATCTTAAAACCTGAAATTGTTTCGTTTATGAACCCTCTCCTGACTGTTATTGGAAAATCCTTTCCTCCTGGATTTGAAGGAGAAGTCTTTATAACTGCTGCGGAAAATGGTTTGGACGTCAATATAGAGGTGCGCGATAGAACACCCCTCACTTTGGAACAACGAGAATTGTGGGGAGAATTTGCTGCCCATCAGAATTTATGCCGACTCATCGTAACCTTAAAAGGAAAAGAAGACTTCACACTTATTCGAGATACGCCTTATGTTTTATTTGATGGTGTTCCTGTCGAGAGTAATTGTCGGGGCTTTTTACAACCCAGTGCAAAAGCAGATGAAATTCTTACAGATATTGTGACGAAGCTTTTGCCACCAGCTCCTAAAAGAATTGCAGACCTTTTCTGCGGCCGCGGAACGCTCTCATTGCCCTTGTCGCGGTTTGCGCCAGTCGTCGGTTATGAAATGGACGAACCTGCTTTGTTGGCTCTTAAAAATGCTAGCCAGAAATCCCAACGTCCTATTACAACAGTCTATCGGGATCTTTTTAAAACGCCGCTCAAAAATAATGAACTTTCTGAATATGATGTTGTGGTCATTGATCCCCCGCGCGCTGGAGCGGAAACTCAAACGAATGCCTTGGCCAATTCCGCCGTTCCTACGCTTATTTATGTATCTTGCAATCCTTTAACGTTTGCTCGGGATGCCCGCGTCCTCGTTGCCGGAGGATATCAAATCGAGTACATTCAACCCCTTGATCAATTTCGTTGGACTGTTCATGTGGAAGCTATTGCAAAATTTACGAGAAGATAAGAGTGCCTTCAATATAGGAAGAGAATTAAGCATTGAATTCTCAACCCAGCTTCTAACTTTCATCACACTTTAAGAAATTTTTCTTGATCTTTTGTATAATCCCTTGCTAATAGGCTGTAAGGTTAGCAAAATGAAAATCATCACGCATCCGCATTACGGTTAAGGACAAAAAACCTTATGAAAAACGTTGTTATTGTAGAATCTCCAGCCAAAGCCAAAACGATTAATCGTTATTTGGGAAAGGATTTTATCGTTCTGGCAAGCTTTGGGCACATTCGTGATTTGCCATCCAAAAATGGCTCTGTTCGCCCCGAAGAGGATTTTGCTTTTACGTGGGAAACAGACGAACGGGCTAAAAAGCATATAGCCGAAATCGCCAAAGCCGTTCGAGGTGCTGATCATCTTTACCTCGCAACCGATCCGGATAGAGAAGGGGAGGCCATTTCTTGGCATGTCCAGCAAGTTTTAAGTGATTCAGGGGCTCTATCTGCAAAAACTCAAGTTGAACGGATTGTCTTTCATGAAATTACGAAAACTGCTGTACAGCATGCACTAGCGCATCCAAGGCCAATCAATAGAGAGCTTGTTGAAGCCTATATGGCACGACGCGCCCTTGATTACTTAGTTGGTTTTACCCTTTCCCCTGTTTTGTGGCGTAAATTGCCGGGATCCCGGTCTGCTGGGCGTGTACAATCCGTGGCTTTAAGGCTGGTGGTTGAACGTGAAGCCGAAATCGAAATATTTAAACCCCAAGAGTATTGGTCAATCACGGCGCAACTCATGACGCCCCGTAAAGAAAAGTTTGTCGGTCGTTTGACGCACCTCAATGGAAAAAAACTTGATAAATTTGATCTTAATAGCCAAAGCTTAGCAGAATCTGCTTGTGCGGCTATTCGTCAACAAACGTTAGCTGTATCGACTCTTGAGAAGAAACAAGTCAAACGACATCCTGCAGCGCCCTTTATTACCTCAACCTTGCAGCAAGAAGCGTCTCGAAAGCTGGGGTTTGGAGCGTCTCGAACTATGCAGCTTGCTCAACGTTTATACGAAGGTATTGAAATTGGTGGTGAAGTCACAGGTTTAATTACTTACATGCGTACAGATAGCATTCAAATTGCCAATGAAGCTCTAACCGCTGCACGCTCTTATATAGAAAAATCTTACGGGAAGCCTTATTTACCCTCTTCCCCGCGGGTATTTAAAAATAAGTCCAAGAATGCTCAAGAAGCTCACGAAGCCATTCGTCCAACAGAAGTCTCTCGCCGTCCTGAAGAAGTGCGAGGCTACTTAGATGATGCCCAATTCAAACTTTATGAACTGATTTGGAAGCGAACTGTTGCCTCACAAATGGAAAGTGCTCTCTTTGACCAAGTTACTGTGGAGATGTCTTCGCCTGACAAACGAATTACTTTGCGGGCAACGGGTACCACCTTAACCTTTGATGGATTTTTAAAGCTTTATCAAGAAGGCGTTGATGAGGATTCGGAAAAGGATGAAGAAGATCGGCTTTTACCTGTGCTTTCCATGGGTGAAGCTATTGAACAAACACAAGTAACTCCTAATCAACATTTTACACAACCGCCACCACGCTATAGTGAGGCAAGTTTGGTAAAAAAGTTAGAAGAACTGGGTATTGGCAGGCCCTCGACTTATGCCTCGATCATCAATGTTTTGCAAGAGCGTGATTATGTTCGACTTGAAAAGCGTCAATTCATACCCGAAGAACGAGGCCGACTGGTTACAGTATTCCTCGTTAATTTCTTTAACAAATATGTGCAGTACGACTTTACAGCCAATCTAGAAGAAGAATTAGATGAAATTTCCCAAGGGAATTTGCCTTGGAAAGCTGTTCTTGGTCGATTTTGGGAACCCTTTCATGAAACGGCAGATTCAACACAAAATTTGCGCACAACAGAAGTTATCGACCGCTTAGAGCACGATTTAAGCTTTCACCTTTTCCACGGGGATGATGAGCGTGTTTGTCCAACGTGTAAAACGGGTCGAGTCAGCTTAAAATTGAGTCGATTTGGTGCCTTTTTAGGCTGCTCTAATTATCCGGAGTGTCGCTATACAAGGCCTTTAAGTGTAAATGCAGATGAAGCGACCGCGACCGCCCCCGAGGAGCCAAAAGAAATTGGGAATGATCCTGATACGCAAGAGATGATTTCTTTGCGAAAGGGCCCTTACGGTTATTATATTCAATGGGGAGATGAAACCACGGTATCCGCTCAAAAGCCTGCAAAAAAGGAAGAAAAAGAAGACGCTCCTAAGAAAGGAAAAGCTAAACCTAAGAAAAAAGCGACAAAATCTACACAACCAAAACCAAAACGGGTTTCTTTGCCGGCCACGACGCCACCGGATGATGTAACTCTCGAAATGGCCTTACAATTAAAAAATTTGCCTTTTGCTATTGGCGTACACCCTGAGACGGGAGAAAAATTAAGTGTGGGCTTGGGGCGTTTTGGACCTTACGTAAAGTTTGGTGACCAATTTGCTTCTATTCCGAAGTCTTATGATTTTTTGAACTTAACGTTAGAAGATGGTGTTGCCATCGTAAATGCCAAAGTTCAAAAAGCAGCTTCGGGAGGAGGTCGTCGCGGACGGTTTGCTGGTGCCAAAAAGGGGGCTCCAAAGAAGAAAAAGGGCGAGTAAACCTCTTGTAAATTTTCTTTATCCAAAAGGCTAGGTGAATATCTTTGCGTGGCGTGTCAGCAAAGGGGAAATTTACAGATTTTTATTTCAATACCTATTGACCTAATCAAACTTATTCTCGATCCATTCCATATCAAAATCACTAAACCCAAAATGATGACCCACTTCATGAATCATAACACTGTGAACCAGGCGGGGCAGTGCTTCGGAATTTTCACGGGCAAAGCGAATTAGGGGGCCGCGGAACAAATAAATAATATCCGGAATAGCCAGCGTGTCGTTTGATCCTTTTAATGGCAGAGGAATTCCTTGGTATAAACCAAGAAGATCATATTTATCGGTTAATTTGAGACCATCTAGAATATCCTGATCAGAGAAATTTTCAACGCGAACCAGAATATTGCTTGTATATTCTTGAAAGCGATGTGGCAAAAAATTCATTGTTCTATAAGCAAGTGCGTAGATATCAGCCAAATCGGGAAGATCAGCATCTTCATACCTTGTGAGGGGTTGGGTTTGTTTGTTCTTTTTTTTCATCTCTATGTTCTTTCTCTGGCTTGCAAAAATACGTGGCGCGCGTCTAAATTAGATCAATAGAAGTATTCTACCCTTAAACTGGTTAATAAATGGGTAAGCGCCGATGATTAATTGTAAGGAAAATATAAAAATGACTATTTGGAAGCGTTTATGTCTAATCCTATGCTTGGGTATTTTTCTTCAAGGATGTGCCGATGGTGCCCTCGCAGGGGCGATTAAAATGGAACAGGCCAAGATTTGGCTTGAAAAAGTCAATTTTAAAGTCAGTAAAAAAGTGAACAGCAATGCGCCCGTCGATGTTCATCTCATTCTTATTTATGACGACGGCGTTATGGGACAGGTTGCTGCCATGACTGCAGAGCAATATTTTGCAGCAGTTGACCAGTTACGCAAAGATCATGCCGCTGATATAGATGTTATAGAGTGGGAAGTCGTTCCCGGCCAAGAGATGGACAGTGAAAACATTACAATGTCCAAAGCCTATGCGAAGGGAGCTTTCATTTTTGGGCGATATACGACGCCAGATACCCATAGAGAAGGATTGGCAGATGAAGAGGAAATTACTCTTCATTTAGACGAAAAAGATTTCTTTATAACGAGAGATCGATAATTTGCTAGTCTTTTTCCTGGTTTTACAGACATTAAGCTTGACGGCAGAACCAGAGATCTATAAATAATGTGTAAAGCTTTCCAGGCATGAGTGGGGGGCTTTGTGCATTTAATTTTTTGAATTTGGTACGTATAAGGTATGTTTGAAACACTTTCGGGGCGATTGACGGGAATTCTCGATCGACTTCGCGGACGCGGCGCTTTAACAGAAGCAGACGTCGTCGCAGTAATGAGAGAGGTTCGCATTGCCTTGCTTGAGGCTGATGTCGCTCTTCCTGTTGTTAAACAGTTTATTGAAGACGTTCGCGAAAAAGCAATTGGTCAAGACGTAATCAAAAGTGTAACGCCGGGCCAAATGGTTGTGAAAATTGTTCACGATCATTTGGTTGAAATGTTAGGAACTGAAGTTGAGCCTTTAAATCTATCGGCTCCCGCGCCCTTAACAATGTTAATGGTTGGGTTGCAAGGATCAGGTAAGACAACTTCTACGGGCAAGATTGCCAAATTGTTGAAGGAAAAGCACGGGAAAAACGTGCTGATGGCTTCTTTAGACGTATATCGTCCTGCGGCACAAGAACAACTTGCCTCTCTCGGGCGTCAGCTTGAGATCGAGACGTTGCCAATTGTGCCTGAAGAAAAGCCTTTAGTCATCGCACAACGTGCGATAACCATGGCGCGGCTACAAGGTTTTGATGTGCTCTTACTAGATAGTGCGGGCCGTTTGCATATTGATGAAGTCCTGATGGCGGAAGTTGCTGCTGTTAAAGCAGCGACACAACCTACAGAAACGTTGCTTGTTGCTGACGCCATGACCGGCCAAGATGCGGTTACGATTGCTAAGGCATTTCAAGACCAAGTTGGCATTACGGGAATTGTTTTGACCCGTATTGATGGTGATGCCCGTGGGGGTGCTGCTCTATCCATGCGGGCTGTTGCAAACTGTCCCATTAAATTAATGGGCGTGGGTGAAAAATTAGACCAGTTGGAGGTTTTTCAGCCGTCACGCATCGCGGGACGTATATTAGACATGGGCGATGTTGTCAGCTTAGTCGAGCGGGCAGCAGAGGTCATAAATGCAGATGATGCTCAAAAGATGGCTGAAAAGCTTCAGAAGGGTGTCTTTGATTTGAATGATATGGCTAGCCAGCTTGAACAAATGATGAAGATGGGTGGCTTGAGCACAATGATGGGTTTCTTGCCCGGCATTGGCAAAATAAAAGATAAGATTGCTGAATCCGGTATGAACGATGGCGTAATTCGCCAGCAACTTGCTGTGATTCGATCAATGACAAAAAAAGAACGACGAGATCATCGTTTATTAAATGCGTCTCGTAAAAGACGGATTGCAGCAGGGTCAGGAACAACAGTTGTTGATGTAAATCGACTGATTAAGCAGTTCCAACAAATGCAGTTAATGATGAAAAAAATGGGTAAAATGGGCAAAAAAGGATTAATGCGACAAGGTCTGAAGGGGCTTTTTGGGCATTAGAGATTAAGATAAAGACTAGGGAGAAAAAAATGGCATTAAAAATTCGTCTTGCACGCGGTGGAGCTAAGAAGCGTCCGTTTTACCGGATTGTCGTCGCAGAAGCAAGCAGTCCACGTGATGGTCGCTTCGTTGAAAAAGTGGGTACCTATAACCCATTATTACCTCATGGCCATGCAGAAAGAATTGTTTTGAATGTTGAAAGGATTCAGCATTGGTTGTCAGTTGGCGCTAAAGCAACAGATCGTGTTGAATTATTCTTAAGCAATGTTGGTTTGGCTGAAAAGAAGGTTCGAGCAGCAGACCCACAAAAATCAGCTCCTAAAAAGCGTGCGCAAGAACGGGCTAAGGCTGAACAAGATGCTTTAGAGGCTGCAAAAAATGCACCTGAACCTGTTGTTGAGGCCGCCCCTCCAGCTGCTCCAGTTGAAGAAGCTGCGCCTGCCGCTGAGGAAACATCGGTTGTCAGTGAGCCAGAAGTTGCCCCAATTGAAGAAGCTGCGCCTGCCGCTGAGATTGAAGAAAGCATTTCTGAACCTGTTGAGGAAGAAAAAACCTCTGCTGAATAAAAATTCTTCAGGAAATCCCATGATTTTATTAGCTATCATTGCTTCTGCTCATGGGATTCAAGGTGCCGTGAAGGTAAAAACGTTTACGCAAATACCCACAAATATCTTTGATTATGGGCCGCTGCGGAATGAAAAAGGTCAGACGTTTTCCCTCAAACTAGTCAGAGAAGTTTCGTCCAACAGTTTAATTATGAAAATTGATGGTATTACGGATAGAAACCAAGCGGAGGCTTTAAGAGGAACGAAACTATTCGTGAATCGACAAAGTCTACCCGACCTTCCTGAAGAAGAATTCTATTACAATGATTTAATCGGCTTAACGGTAAAAGATTTAGAAGGCGACCTTATTGGCATTATAGATGCTTTGGGGAATTATGGTGCGGGTGATTTTCTTGAAATTAGCGACCCAGAGCATCATGTATACACAATTCCCTTCACGCGAGAGGCGGTTCCTATCGTTCGATTGCCTGAGAAAGGTAAGGACGGGGAGATCCGAGTTGATCGTCATTTTTTATTGAACTCAACCGCCCCTCAAAATGAAGATAACAAAGCAGAAGAGTTTTCCGAAAAGAAAGAATGAGCATGACATCTAAAATGCCATCACAACCTTGGGAAGCAACCGTGGTCACTTTGTTTCCAGAGATGTTTCCCGGACCTTTAGGGCATTCTTTATCTGGTCGAGCTTTAGAAGAAGGGTTATGGTCCCTAGATTTGGTGCCCATTCGGGATTTTGCAACCGACAAGCATCGATCTGTTGATGATACATGTTTTGGAGGGGGGGCTGGTATGGTCTTGCGTCCTAATGTTGTGGATGCGGCCCTTGAACATGTTATGACTAGGGAGGCGCCTCAGGCAACGCGGCCTTTAATATTTTTGACACCCCGAGGAAAGCCTTTAGATCAAGCGATGGTTAGGCGGTTTGCCTCGTGTTCTGGGATCATTCTCTTGAATGGTCGCTATGAAGGCGTGGATAACCGTGTTATAGAGCATTGGGAAGAAAAAGGCAGGTTAGAGGAAGTTAGCATTGGAGATTATGTCCTTTCTGGGGGAGAAATGGCGGCCCTCACATTACTTGATGCTTGTATTCGCTTGCTTCCTGGTGTAATTGGTAAAGAAGAGTCATCTGCCAACGAAAGTTTTGAGCTAGGATTATTGGAGTATCCGCAGTATACTCGACCACAAGTTTGGAAAAATAAGATGGTTCCTGAAGTACTTATTTCAGGGGATCATAAAAAGATTTTGGCTTGGCGCCAAAAGGAAGCATTACGAATAACGCAGATACGACGGCCTGATTTATGGGTGCGATATCTGGAACAGATAGGGAGAAAACAATGAACCTCTTACAGCAAATTAATAATGAGCAAGTCAAGAAATTGACTGAAGGCAAAGAAATTCCAGATTTTCGTGCGGGTGACACAGTTCGTGTGCACGTGAAAGTTACAGAAGGTGAACGTCAGCGTATTCAGCCTTATGAAGGTGTTGTTATTGGACGCAAACTTCGTGGACTTAATTCTTCTTTAAGAGTCCGTAAGATCTCCAATGGGGAAGGCGTAGAACGTGTATTTCCTTTACACTCCCCAAATATTCGTATTGAAGTGATTCGTCACGGAGATGTTCGTCGTGCTAAGTTATATTATCTGCGGGATCGTACCGGTAAAAGTGCTCGTATTGCTGAGCGTTCTCGTCACAAATTACAAACAAAAGGGTTGTTGCAAGCTGTGGCTACGAAAGCACCTGAACCCATCGCTGAGCCTGTTGTAGAAGTCAACACGCCTGAGACTGCCGAATAAAAATTAGCTGTCCAACTAATTGATGAGAAGAGCAAGAACTTGCGTTCTTGCTCTTTTTTGTGGTCTAAGTAAGCATTGATTTTGATGGGTTGTCATTATGATAGGCTCTAAAATAGCTTGTCTTTCAACAGTATGGCCAGGTCACAAAATAGGCGGCATGTATGCTTAAATTTAATCTCGAAATGACCTCCCAAGGGCCTACTATAGAAGTTGTCCCCTATGATCCTGCATGGTCAACAATGTTTGCTCAAGAAGCAGCCTTGATTCGTACGGCCTTGGGGAAGAATTGTGTTGCCATCCATCATGTGGGATCGACATCAATACCAGGCCTGGCAGCAAAGCCAATCATTGATATGGTGCCAGTCGTTAAAGACATCTTGCATGTGGATGCGAAAGCATTAGAAGCTATGGGGTACCTCGACCGTGGTGAGTTGGGTATGCTCTTTCGGCGTTTTTTCACCAAAGGCATATCTGAACGGACCCATCATTTGCATATTTGGGAAGAAGGTAATCCCGAAATTGATAAACATTTGTTATTCCGTGCCTATTTACTAGAAAATCCTGCAGAACTTAAGCGATATGAGGATTTGAAATTGAATCTGGCGATCAAGTATTCAAATGATCAAAATGCTTATACTCTGGCAAAAGATGACCTTATTACAGAAATGTTAGAAAAATCGGGCTTTCAGGGGTTAACCTTGGTTCAAGCGCTTACAGAGCGTGAATGGGGGAAAGTTAAGTATTTTCGGCAACACTATTTCTTTCGTCTTCTTAATATAGAAGATCCTTATACAAGGACTTTCAACGACCCCTCACATTTTCATATTGTTCTGCGCAAAGGTATGACAATCATAGGTTATGCTCACCTTCAATTTTGGCCGGAAGCCCGAGCGGCTTTACGTATGATTGTTCTTGAAGAGTCTTATCGCAATCAAGGAATAGGTCAAAAATTTATACAATTTTTAGAACGTTGGTTAAGTCATCAAAAGATTAAAGCTTTGCACATACAATCCTCCCCTGAGGCCTATAATTTCTACAAGCGGAATGAGTATAGGGAAATGCCGTTCGAAGACCCGGAAGGTTACCAATCCCATCCCAAAGACATAGACATGGGTAAATTTATTAAAGAGTAGCGTTTTAATAAGTATTATGTTAATAATTGATCCTAAAATAAAAAAAATTATAATTTCAAAACTTTTATAATAGATAATTGATAAACTTTCTTAAGCCAATAATTAGTGGAATGACAATATGAAGAAATATAGAGTTGCATTATTCATCGTTCTTTCTATGTGTGTTTTTAATAATCAGCGTGTTCTTGCAGTAGAAGCTATTGTTATTAGTAATGAACAAAAAATTCTCTCAACTTTAGAAGCTCACCCTAAAATTACGCGGTTAATTGTCGGGTGTGGAAAAGATCCCTATAATTGGAAGCCTTCGAACGAAAATGGGGAAAATAAGTGGTTAAATGATGCTGACAAAGGAAATCACGACCACGCAGATAGTTTAACGCTAGCTGAAACAGAAGATGTTAGGCCTGACATTGTGTGGGATTGGACTAAGCCTGTTCCTCAATGTTTAATTAGTAGATTTTCGCTTATTTATTTAGAAAAATTACCTCCACGGGTATTGGAACAACCAATTTGTATGGAAAATTTGAGAGGGTGTTTAAAACCCGGGGGTTTAGGAATTTTTGATCATCAATTATATAATATTGAGGCAACTTCCTATGCTATTGTTAGTCCTTTTTGCATAAGTGTCACTCCCCCCCCCTACGTCAGATACTGATGAAATTAATAAATTAACTGACTTGAATAATAAGTTTAAGGAAAAGTTTAATAAGTTGGCTGGTTTTCCCCCTAATACTACTCTAAATTCGCAAAATATGAGTCAAGCTGATTTTGAGGCACTCTTGTTAGCAAATCCAGCCTTAGAGCAATTAAATGCATTGATGTATGCCAATAGAGTTCGGATATCAAATATTCAGCAAAAATTCCTGGCCGGCCAAAACCGTGAAATTCTTAAATTTACGAATGCTATTTATGTGCAGCTTAAAGAAAAAATGATTTCATTAGGGTTTGAGACGGCTGACATTCAAGTAAACATTACAAATCCCCATAATGGCCGCAAAAACGCAGTTCTTGTTAAAGTAGAAAAAACGAAATAAGGGATGCCAAAATAATCAGGCATCTCTACCCTTTCATTTGACTTAAATCGTCTATTTTTATGGTTGCGCGGTTGCGAAAATATACAACCAGGATAGCCAAACCAATTGCGGCTTCTGCGGCAGCTACGGTTAGGATAAAGAGGGAAAAAACTTGCCCACTTAAGTCTTTTAAAAACCAAGAAAAAGCGACAAAGTTAATATTGACGGCCAAAAGCATCAACTCAATGGACATCAACACAATAATAATATTGCGGCGGTTTAAAAATACACCCATTACGCCTAAGGTAAAGACAATTGATGAGACAACAAGATAATGTGTCAGCGTGAGTTCAAGCATAACATGAGCTCCCTTCTTTATAAGTTCCCATAGTCCTCAAGTCCTTTGCCAGATGGAATTTTTATCATTTCCAGTGAATTTTTTGGTGATCTATTTAATTGATCACGATAATTTTGAATATAAGACGCTCTGCGCGGACGCAACGTCAAAACAATAGCCCCCACCATAGCGACCAGAAGAATAATGCCCGAGAGTTGGAAAATATAAAAATAGTCTGTATACAAAATTTGCCCAATAGCATGCGCATTAGAAATTGTTTCAGGAGTGGTATGAGCATTGTCTGCTTGGGCTTTAGGGTGGGATAGCCATAAAATAGCCACGGTGATCAATTCTCCTGCGAAAATCAAGCCAACCAAGAGTCCGATGACGCTATATTTTGCCATACCTCTTGAAAGGTCTTTAAAATCAATATCAAGCATCATAACCACGAATAAGAAGAGGACAGCAACAGCACCGACATATACAATAACCATAATCATTGCCAACAATTCAGAACCAGCTAACAAAAATAAACCAGCTGCATTCAAAAAGGCAAGAATAAGAAACAAGACAGAATGCACAGGATTGCGACCCAAAATCACCATTAAGGCTGATCCAATAAGGGTACCAGAAAATAAATAAAAGAAAGCCGTTTGTATCATGGATGGATCCTATTTATATTTCGCGTCAACAGATAAGTTTTCGGCAATTTCTTGTTCCCATCTGTCGCCATTCGACAGAAGTTTTTCCTTATCATAATATAATTCTTCACGGGTGAATGTTGAAAATTCAAAGTTTGGGCCTTCAACAATAGCATCAACAGGGCAAGATTCTTGGCACAAGCCACAATAAATGCATTTTACCATGTCAATATCATAACGCGTAGTTCTGCGACTGCCATCTTCTCGTTCTTCGGCTTCTATGGTAATCGCTTGGGCTGGGCAAACGGCTTCACAGAGTTTGCACGCAATACACCTTTCCTCACCATTTGGATAACGTCGTAACGCGTGTTCTCCCCGAAAACGAGCACTTAATCGCCCTTTTTCGTAAGGATAGTTTAAGGTTACTTTTCGTTTAAAAATATAAGAAAAGCTTTGAGCAAGTCCGAGAACAATTTCAATCAATGTCCAGCTGCGAATTCGACGCATGAATGATGACATTTCTTTACTCCTATGATCCATGGGGAAGCCATCCCATCATTAATAAAACCCCAGCCGTTAAAACAACCCAAGCAAGGGTGAAGGGTAAAAATATTTTCCATCCCAAACGCATCAGCTGATCATAACGATATCGGGGTAATGTAGCTCTAACCCAAAGAAATACAAATAAGAAGAAACAAATTTTTAGGACAAACCATATAATTCCTGGAATCCAAGTGAAGGGGGTTATGGCCATCGGGGGTAACCATCCTCCAAAGAAAAGAATCGTGGTCATAGCACTTAACAATATCATGTTTGCATATTCTCCTAAGAAGAATAAGGCAAATGGTAGTGAAGAATATTCAACATGATAGCCGGCTACAAGCTCTGCTTCTGCTTCAGGCAAGTCAAACGGCGTTCGATTTGTTTCTGCTAAAATGGAAATGAAAAATACGATAAACATGGGAAATAGGGGAATGGCAAACCACAAATTTTCTTGGGCTTGGACAATTTTTGTTAAATTTAAAGACCCTGAACATAATAGAACAGATACGATGATTAGTCCCATAGAGACTTCATAGGAAATCATTTGGGCAGCGGAGCGGAGCGCTCCTAAGAATGCGTATTTGGAATTGCTGGACCAGCCCGCAATGATAATGCCATATACTCCTAACGACGAAATGGCGAATAAGTATAAAACCCCAACATTGATGTCTGCTAATGCTACTCCTAAATCAAAAGGAATAACAGCCCAAGCTGCTAAGCTCAGGCTGAAAGTAATGATGGGTGCTAAAACAAAAAGTAGGGGATTGGATGCTTTGGGAATTATGACTTCCTTATGAAGAAGTTTTAGTCCATCTGCGATCGGTTGGAGTAGGCCAAAGGGTCCCACGCGGTTAGGGCCCCGGCGAAGTTGCATGCCAGCAAGAACTTTTCTTTCAAAGAGCGTTAAATAAGCTATGGCTAAAATTAAGGGAACGACGATTAACAAAATTTTGCCGCACATTATTACCGTAGTCATAAAATAATCCCAGAAAATTTCTTTAAATTCAGCCATGGTTCACCTGACGCGTCTGTTCAACAGATTTAGAACAATGAGCCATAGTTAATGAGTGTCGACTAATCGGATCCGTTCTATAAAAATTTTGAATAGGAAGTTGAAAAGCAAGTTGACTTAAAGTTTCTGGCGTTCCTGATGGTAACATTTCCCATGAGCTTGAGATGATTTGACCTGTAGCTGCGAAAATGGAATTTTCTGCAATTAACCGGTCTCGTACCTGTTGTAAAGTATCATAAGGTAACGGATGTCCTAAGGTTTGTGATAAAGACCGAATAATGCGCCAATCTTCTTTGGCCATTCCAGGAGGGGGGACAGCGGAATTTGTGTGTTGTGGGCGACCTTCCGTATTCACATAAGTTGCATTTTTCTCCGTATAAGTTGCGCCGGGCAAAATAACATCTGCGCGATGAGCGCCCGCATCGCCGTGATGACCTTGATATATAACAAAGGTTTCTCCCAATTCAGTCATGGGAATTTCATCAGCTCCTAAAAGGTAAAGAACTTTTAATTCCCCATTATGAGCCGCGTTTATGATACCGGCTGTATCGAGTCCACCCGTTTGGGGAAGAAAACCAATGTCAAGGCCACCAACACGCGCAGCAGCGGTGTGAAGGGTATTGAAACCATTCCAATCGTTTTGAATAAAGCCATACTTTTCAACAATTTTTTGACATAAATTTAAGATTTCTAAACTATCACGACGGTTCATTGCCCCTTGACCTAAAATAAGCATGGGGCGTTGGACGGCCTTTAATTTTTGGGAAAAGGCGTGCTTACCTTCTAAAATTTCCTTAATCGTTTTAGCATTCTCTCCTAAACAATCAACAGGATAAGTTAAGTCAATTACAGGTCCTATTGACGCGATTTCAAGAGGTTGTGAGAGACTGCTTCTTAGGTAGCGCTTACGTATACGTGCATTAATAAGAGGAGCTTCATGACGGGGGTTTGTTGCAATAAGGAGAATAAGATCCGCTTTCTCGATACCTGCGATGGTGGTGTTAAATAAGTAAGCTCCCCGAGATCGTGCATCCCAGTGAGTTCCATCTTGGCGACAATCCATGTGGGGACTTTTGAGATGCGTCATGAGATCTTTTAAAGCAATCATGGATTCACAATCCACCTGATCTCCTACAAGAGCAGCTATCCCTTTTCCATGAACACCTTTGAGATGTTTTTGAATGTGCCCAAATGCTTCTTCCCATGTTGCTGGTATGAGCTTTCCTTCTTGACGAATATAAGGTTGATCAAGCCTCTGTTGTTTTAATCCGTCATAGGCAAAACGTGTCTTGTCAGAAATCCATTCTTCATTAATTTCTTCATTGAGACGTGGTAATATTCTTAAGATTTCTTGTCCTCGGCTATCTACACGAATATTGCTTCCCACAGCATCCAATACATCGATAGTATCTGTTTTGGTCAATTCCCAAGGTCGCCCATGAAATGCATAGGGCTTGCTTGTCAAAGCACCGACGGGACAAATGTCAATCATATTGCCGGAAAGTTCTGAGGTAATCGCTGTTCCTATATAGCTTGTGATTTCCATGTGTTCTCCTCGACCACAAGCGCCTATTTCGGGAGAGCCAGCAATTTCATTTGCAAATCTGACACATCGGGTACAGTGAATGCAACGCGTCATCGTTGTTTTTATTAATGGCCCCATAGGTTTATCGGGCACGGCTCTTTTGTTTAAAGAAAAGCGACTTTTTCCTCGCGAATAATTGCGCGTAATGTCTTGTAGATCACACTCGCCGCCTTGGTCGCAAATGGGGCAATCAAGCGGATGGTTAATCAATAAAAATTCCAGAACACCTTCTCGAGCTTTTTGAACGACGGGAGTATGGGTTTTAATATCCATGCCTTCAGTAGCTGGCATGGAGCAGCTGGCAATAGGTTTAGAGGATGAACCTATTTGAACAAGACACATACGGCAGTTGCCGGCAATAGAAAGTTTGGGATGATAACAAAATACGGGAATTTCAATGCCCAACTGTTCACACGCTTGAAGAACAGTCGATCCCTCTTCAACTTCGACTTCCATTTCATTAATAGTCAGCTTTGGCATACTCTGGTCCTTTTTCGGTGCCAAGAAGGTTTGAGATCGGAAGGATGAGGAAAGTTTGCAAATTTCATGAAGAGAAACATTCCCATATCCCTAGATCTTCCCTTCTTTAATCATAAAAATTATATCAGACATCATCCGCTTATCCTAGGGGCTGCTGAGCTGTTGATTGATGAATACTATCTTCCATTTCTTGACGGTAATGGCGAATTAACCCCTGGACAGGCCAGGCGGCTGCATCCCCTAAAGCACAAATAGTATGGTTTTCTACTTGTCCCGCAACTTCTTCTAATAAGTCAATATCTTTAAGAGAAGCTTGCCCTTGTCCAATACGTTCCATCATGCGCCACATCCACCCTGTTCCTTCGCGGCAAGGTGTGCATTGCCCACAACTTTCGTGCATATAGAAGCGAGATAAATGGGAGATGGCTTTGATAATGTCTGTGGATTGATCCATCACAATAACTGCAGCGGTACCTAAACCACTTTTTACGTTACTTAAACTATCAAAATCCATTAACACCGTATCACAAATCGACTTCGGTAATAGAGACACTGAAGAGCCACCGGGAATAATAGCTTTAAGGTTTTTCCAACCCCCTCGCACTCCCCCGGCATGCTTTTCGATCAACTCTTTCAAGGGGATTCCCATTTCCTCTTCAACATTACAAGGGGTATTCACGTGCCCTGAAATACAGAAAATTTTTGTTCCTGTATTGTTGGGACGGCCAAGTCCCGCGAACCAATCGCCACCGCGCCGTAATATCGTGGGCACCACGGCTATTGTTTCTACATTATTAATAATTGTGGGACAGCCATAAAGACCCATGTTGGTTGGGTAAGGAGGCTTGAGACGAGGCATCCCTTTACGACCTTCAAGACTTTCTAGAAGAGCAGATTCCTCTCCACAAATGTAAGCTCCAGCACCGCGGTGAATGTATAAGTCAAAGTCCCAACCAGATTTAGCCGCATTTTTGCCTAATAAACTGGCGGCATATGCTTCATCTATTGCTTGTTGAAGAATTTCGGCCTCACGAACATATTCTCCCCGCACGTAGATATAACCTACATGAGCCCTGATGGCAAAAGCAGCTAATAGACATCCTTCAATAAGTTTATGGGGCTCATAGCGTAAAATATCACGATCTTTGCACGTTCCGGGCTCACTTTCATCTGCATTGACGATAAGATATGAAGGGCGACCGTCACTGACTTTTGGCATAAAAGACCATTTTTTTCCCGTGGGAAATCCGGCGCCACCTCGGCCCCTTAGGCAGGATGTTAGAATTTCATTGATAATCCAATCCGGTTCTTTAGACAAAAGACTTTTTATTGAATCCCAATCTCCCCGAGTCTTGGCTGCCTTTAAGAAGGGGGAGCTGGATCCAGATAAATTGGTGAAGATGCGATCTTGAGTAGTGAGCATTAACTCATTCCCTTTTTATGATCGAGTTGGTTTTTTTGAGCTTTTGATGAGGGTTTTGCGGGGGAGGAAATAGTTTTTCCTGTTGCCAAGTTTTGTAAAATAACTTTCATAGATTCTGGGTTCAGGTTTTCCAAGTAATCATCATTAATCTGAACAACAGGTGCATTAATACAAGCGCCGATACACTCAACTTCCATCAAGCTAAATTTACCATCAGTTGTAACTTCACCCGGCTTAATACCTAAGTGAGATTCGCAAACCGATTGAATGTCTGCTCCCCCCCTTAGCCAACACGGGGTCGTGCGACAGAGTTGGATATGATGCTTGCCAACGGGTTTCAAGTTAAACATTGTGTAGAAAGTTGCAACCTCTAGGGCTCGAATAAAAGGCATTTTTATCAAGAGAGCAACAGTTTCAATGGCGGATCGGGGAAGCCACCCCCCATTCTGTCTTTGAGCCAAATCTAACAGGGGCAAAATCGCACTGGCTTGTCGACCAACTGGGTATTTCTTGAGTATTTCTATGACAACATCTTGGTTCTCTGTGGAGAAGGTAAAATTCTCTTCCGTGGCTTCAGCTGAGGAGATATGCTTGTTCCCTGTCATCGGTCAATCTCTCCAAAAACGATATCTAAAGACCCAACAATAGCAACCACATCCGCTAGCATATGTCCTCTGGATAAAAAGTCTGTTGCCTGTAGAAAGGAATAAGAAGGCGCACGTATTTTGCAACGATAGGCACGATTTGTCCCCTGAGAGACAAGATAGACGCCAAATTCTCCCTTAGGGGCTTCCACGGCAGTATAAACTTCACCTGCGGGGACATGAATACCTTCTGTGTAATATTTAAAATGATTAATCATGGCTTCCATCGATCGTTTCATTTCTGCTCGAGGAGGGGGGGCTATGCGGGCATCATCCGTCATTATTGGACCTTGGGGCATATTATCAACACATTGATGAATTAATTTTACAGATTCTCGCATCTCCGCAACGCGAACCAAATATCTGTCGTAACAATCACCATGCTTGCCAATAGGGATGTCGAAATCCAACTGATCATAAATTTCGTAAGGTTGAGATTTGCGCAAATCCCATGGTATGCCACTGGCACGAAGCATAGGGCCTGTAAATCCCCAATTTAATGCATCATCAGCTGTAATTTTCCCAATATCAACAGTGCGCATTTTAAAGATACGATTTTCTGTTAGAAGAGTTTCTATATCATCAATGACTTTTGGAAACCGTAAAGCGAAGGCCTCAATTTCTTCAATAAGACCTTCAGGCAAGTCTTGGTGAACACCACCGGGACGGACGTAGGCGGCGTGAAGGCGAGCACCACAAACGCGTTCGTAAAATTCCATGATGATTTCGCGTTCTTCAAATGCCCATAAAAATGGCGTGATAGCCCCCACGTCCATGGCAAATGTGGCAATATTCAATAAATGGTTGGATATGCGGGTGAGTTCAGAGTAAAGAACCCGAATATATTGAGCTCTAACAGGAGCTGTTACGCCCAGAAGTTTTTCAATAGCAAGAACAAAAGCATGTTCTTGATTCATAGGAGACACATAATCGAGCCGATCAAAATAAGGAATCGCTTGCAGATAAGTTTTCTGCTCAATGAGTTTTTCTGTTCCTCTGTGGAGGAAACCGATATGAGGATCAGCGCGTTCTACCACTTCCCCATCAAGCTCAAGAACAAGGCGTAAAACGCCATGTGCAGCAGGATGTTGGGGCCCAAAGTTTAGGGTATGCTTTGTCATTTTCTGACCTGTGGGTCTGAGAGGAGGGAAGGGTTTGTATTTGATTCTTGCGTTTTGGTCTTCGTATCTAACATGCCTTCCCAGGGACTTAAGAAATCAAAAGTGCGGTAATCCTGGGACAAAGAAACGGGATTATAAACAACGCGCTTTTCAGTTTCGTCGTAACGTACTTCATAGAAGCCTGTTAATGGAAAATCTTTGCGTAAAGGGTGACCCTCAAAGTTATAATCTGTTAAGAGTCGGCGTAAATCTGGGTGATCTGCAAACGGGATACCCATCATATCCCAAACTTCTCGTTCATACCAGTTTGCACAAGCATAAATACCTGTTACGGAAGAAAGCGGCGTTATGCCATCTGTTGCAACTTTGATACGAATTCGTTGGTTTTTTTCCACACTTAACAAGTGATAAACAACATCAAATCTTTGAAGTCGCTCAGGGTAATCTATAGAGCAAATATCAATGAGTTGCTTGAACAAACATTTACTATTGTCTTTTAAGATGGTCAAAACCCGGGTGATTGATCCTGCATAAACGGTCAAAGTTAACTCTTCCAAAGCATAATCTATGTGAATAAGATCCGGTCCTAGGTGGTCCTCAATTATTGCCGCCAAATTCTTTAGAGATTCCGTTTTTTTATTATCTATCATGAAGGCTACCTTCTCAATCTTCACTTGCTAGTTTAGTCTTTAGCGCGCTATTTGTGAACCACGTTTGATTTTTTCTTGCAGTAACATAATTCCGTACAATAAGGCCTCAGCTGTTGGAGGACATCCCGGGACATAAACATCAACCGGAACAATGCGGTCACATCCGCGCACGACTGAGTAAGAATAATGATAATATCCCCCACCATTTGCACAGCTCCCCATAGAAATGACCCAGCGGGGCTCTGCCATTTGATCATAAACTTTGCGCAAGGCAGGGGCCATTTTATTCGTCAGCGTGCCGGCGACAATCATAACATCTGATTGACGAGGACTGGGGCGCATGATAATGCCAAACTGATCCAAATCATAGCGACTAGCAGCTGTATGCATCATTTCGATGGCGCAACACGCCAAACCAAATGTCATAGGCCATAAGGAACCGCTTTGGGCCCATGCTGCCAAATTATCGAGTTTTGTAATGATATATCCTTTATCATTAAGTGTCTGGGATATTGCGCTAAACAATTGTTTTTCATCTCTTAGTTCTGGAGGTAATTTATTTTGTAAATCACCAGATTTTGGGATTGTTAACTCTACTCCCATTCCAATGCCCCTTTTTTCCATTCATAAATGAACCCAATTGTTAAAATACTCAAAAAACTAATCATTGAGCAAAAGCCAAACAGGCCAATTTTACTTAAAGTTATGGCCCAGGGAAAAAGAAAAGCAATTTCTAGATCAAAAATAATGAATAATATGGCAATAAGATAAAATCGAACATCAAATCGGTGGCGCGTGTCTTCAAAAGCATTAAATCCACATTCATAAGGAGAAATTTTTTCCGGATCCGGGTTTCGGGTGGAGCGGAGATGATTGAGAACAAGCAATGCAATTGAAAGACCTATAGCCAGAATAAAAAAAATCATTATAGGTAAGTAATTATTAAGGTATGGTGCCACACTGGGTATTAAATGGGGTGAGGGGAGCTCAGGCATTTTTCTTTCTCATTACGGCTAAGTTATATCTTAAATGAAACTTTAGCACGAGATGATTTTTCATGCACTAGACGAAATGTCAGATGCAAAATAAAATCAAGGTATCTGTTCACCACCAGGTTATGCTATGGTGAGGGCAGATTTTTTTTAAACTCATTATGAGGGATTGATAATGGACAAGAAGACGATAACTAAAGGTATTGCTTTGGGGCTTTTCATGGGACTTGTGCAGACAGGATGTTCTGATAGTGAAACTCTGTTTGAGGAACTTCCGGTAGAATCCCTCTATAATCAAGGTATGGATAATCTGGAAAAGGGAAGTTTTATCCGCTCTGCTAAAGCCTTCGTTGAAGTTGAACGTCAACATCCTTATTCAGCCTTAGCCCCAAAAGCATTATTAATGGCTGCCTATGCTTATTATCAGGGAAAGAAATATGAAGATGCTTTGGAAAACTATAATGTTTTCATACAGCTTCACCCAGGTCATGAGCATATAGCTTATGCTTATTATATGGTTGGTATTTGCTATTATGAGCAAGTCCCCATGATTGAACGAGATCAAAAAACCACTGAAGAATCCTTGCGGGCTTTTGAAGAAGTTATCCGGCGATTCCCCGCCACTCCTTATGGCAAAGATGCCAAATTAAAGGTTGATTTAATTCGTGACCATCTTGCAGGTAAAGAAATGGACGTTGGGCGCTATTACTTAGGCAAACAAGCTTATTTGGCTGCTTTAAACCGCTTTAAAAATGTTGTGGAGGGTTTCCAAACCACATCTCATGCTCCAGAGGCTCTCCACCGTATGGTGGAATGTTATTTGGCTTTAGGTATTTTGGAACAAGCCCTAAAAACTGCTGCTGTTTTGGGATATAACTATCCCGGAAGCAGTTGGTATGGAGATACTTATCAATTGATTGGCACGAATATGCCGGATGCATTAAAGGAAGCCCCTAAGCCGGGGAATGGGCCTAAGGGTGTTGAAAAACCACTAGAAATTGTGGGAGAGTCATCACCTTTAACAAAAGCACCAGTTTCTGGTGGAAATATTAAAACCCGTCAAAAAACAAAGGAATAATTAGGCTTTCGAATGCTCTTAAGTCTTTCAATCAAAGATCTTGTCTTGATTGACACACTACATTTAAGTGTGGATGAAGGCTTGAGCGTTTTAACCGGAGAAACTGGGGCTGGAAAATCCATCCTTCTGGATGCTTTGGGGCTAGCATTAGGGATGAGGGGGGACGTATCCCTCATCCGCTTAAATACAGATCAAGCTATTGTTTCTGCAGAATTTTATATCAAAGACAATCCTATTATCGCGAAGCTTTTGATAGATAATGGTCTTACCGATGAAAGCTCGCAACCCCTTTCAACTCTTGTTTTTCGTCGAATCTTAAGTCGATCAAGCTCGGCAGAGGGGAATCCTTCGGGCCGAAGTCGAGCTTTTATCAATGACCAAATAGTTAGTGTGGGGTTGTTACGCGTTTTGGGTGACGCTCTTTTAGAAATACATGGTCAATTTGATCGCCTTCTGGATCCAACATCCTACCGTAATTTGTTGGACGAGTTTGCAAAAGCACAAAATTTACGCACAACAGTCTCTCATAATTTTATAACGTGGCAAAATGCAAATCAACAATGGCAAGAAGCTGAATCAAATGTTACTTTTTTGCGTCAAAATGAAGATTTTCTAAAGCTACAGCTAGAAGAATTAAAAAAATTAAATGCCGTACCTGGTGAAGAAGAAATGTTGCTGAAAGAACGGGCAGATTTGGCTCACGTTGGGAAATTAAGCGAAGCCATTCGTGAGGCAACCACCCACTTGCAAACTCCCTCTATGGAATCCTCACTTTATGCAGCAACCAAGTCCCTCCAAAAGGTTCAGGGTCAAGGAGATGGAAAAATTGATGCGGCCATCCAGGCGTTGGAAAAAGCTTCAGGGGAAGTGATTGAAGCCAATGCCCAAATACAAGATATTGCTGATCAATTGGCAAACCATCCCCGTCGACTCCTAGAAATTGATGAACGACTTTATGCACTTAGGGCTGCTGCCCGTAAGTATGGTGTTATGGGGGATGCTTTAAGTGAATTACTACAAAAGCGAACGGATGAGTTGGCGTCCCTTGAGCAAGCAACGGATCTACTAGCCAGTTATGCAAAAGCCGCTTCACAGGCTCGAGTAACCTATTATGCGTCTGCCCAAGACTTGCATCAGTGCCGTATAGAAGCAGCCTTGGTTCTTGAGGAAGCCGTTATGAATGAATTGCCGGCTTTAATGCTTCCTCAAAGTCAATTTAAGGTCCAGGTGCATGAATTGCCTGAAACCCACTGGGGTGATTTTGGTTTCGACCGCATTGATTTTATGGTGGCAATGAATAAAGGACAAGATTTTTGCAGTGTGAGTAAATCTGCGTCCGGTGGCGAATTGGCCCGTTTGATGTTGGCTTTAAAAGTGGTGTTGGCCAGTCGATCTTCAATTCCCACAATCATTTTTGATGAAATTGATACAGGAGTTGGTGGCGCTGTTGCGGCAGCAATTGGAGAACGGTTGTCAAATTTAGCGAATCATGTCCAAGTCTTAAGTATAACGCACTCCCCTCAGCTTGCAGCCTATGCAAAAACTCACTTTTTAGTCTTTAAAGAGGATCAAGGAACTTTTATGCGCACTTCTGTTCGTCGTTTAAGTCCTGAAGAGCGGCAGGATGAGCTAGCTCGGATGTTATCAGGTGCCGAAATTACTGTTGAGGCTCAAGCGGCAGCGTCACGATTGTTACAAGGGCTTGGATAAATCAGAAAACATATAAGTGATGCAAATAAGCTACTCATTCATCTTTTGCACAAAAATCTCTCATTCCTTTGTAAGTTCTTTGTTTCAAAAGTCTTTACGGATTAAAAGATCTGTTCAGTACAATTATGTTTCTATCAAATTGCTTGAATTCCTTAGGCTTGGAAGCTAGAATTTTGTCACATTGATCTTGGAAACCCTTTGGGTCCAACATTCTCTTTAATTTGCTTTTGCCTGGTTGTCCCGATGCGTCATTGGATATAGCTGTTTTGTCCAATAAAGTGCCAACATATTCAAGAGCTTTCTCACCTCTTGCCAACTCTTCTTGAGATTGGTTAGCTCCCGCTGGATCGTTTTTATCTAAGTTAAAATTTCCAAGAAATTTGCAATGAAAATTCGGTGTCGCTACCGCTGAACACTCTAACAGGCACCTCACTGCTCTTCCTACAATTTTTGTTTGGCGAGCACCATCTTGGCCTACTTTTGGTAAAATGGTTGTGTTTGTAAAATCTGCCGATGGATCTTTTAAGAAACGGTTTTTTAGAAATTTACTGTAGACAACGGCCCCGTGTGTGCCCAAATGCTCTGTACAAGAATCCTTACAGTTTATCTTTGTATGGGCTAAAGTTGTCTTAATTGTGGTTATTACGAGGATTGATAGTATAATTTCTCTCAATGTAAATTTCATCTTAAAAGCTTCTCAATGGATTTTCGCACATAATTTAGTAATAAGGGTTTTTTATAAACATATCGTTAATAAGTATCTATTTTCTCAATGATTTTATTTGTTTTAGGGGAAATTTAAGTGTTTATATTCCCACAGATATGATTGTGTTTGAAAAATAATCATGCTATAAGCTTGATTTATGGTTTTATAAACCAAATTTTATGGAAAGGAGTTGATGATTCGTGAAAGTTGATGTTCGTGATAATAATATTGACCAAGCTTTGCGTGTTCTAAAGAAAAAAATGCAACGTGAAGGTATTTATCGGGAAATGAAATTGCGCCGTCACTTTGAAAAGCCTTCTATTCGTCGTGCGCGAGAGAAAGCTGAAGCGGTCCGCCGTTTCCGGAAGTTGATGCGTAAGCGTTTGGAGCGGGAAGGGTATTAATTTTTAGGCCCTTTTTTCACGAAAATAAACAATAAGAAAAAAGGGGGCTTGTTGTCCCCTTTTTTTGTAGAGAATAATCTTTATTTAAGCCCCTAGGGGTACATAAAAAATTTCAAAAATCTGGGCTCTGTTGTGCGAAAGAAGTCAACAAGTAGCTGAGGGAGAATTAGTCATTACCAGAAAGAAAAAATCATCACCCCTTTCATCGCGAGATCTCTGCACTTTAATCGAAAAGATTTTAAGTGATAAGAAGGCAGAAGATATTGTGTCATTAGACTTAATCGGGAAGACATCCATTACCGATTACATGATTATTGCGACCGGTCAATCCGCCCGCCAAGTTGGCGCCATGGCTGAAGCTGTTCAAATAGAGCTAAAAGCCCATGGCATCAAGACAGTTATCGAAGGAATTCCTCAATGCGATTGGGTTTTGGTCGATGCTTTTGATGTCATTGTGCATCTTTTCCGTCCCGAAGTTCGAAAGTTCTACAACTTGGAAAAAATGTGGGGCGTCGAAATCCCCGAAACGATCTCTTGATTCCCCATTAAGTTATGAAATTTATTCTTCTTTGTGTTGGAAACTTAAAAAATGGTCCTGAAAAAGCTATTTTAGATCAATATCGCCCGCGTCTCTCTTGGTCTTTTGAGATGCAGGAAGTTGTTTGTCGCAAATTGGGAACACCGGAACAAATTAAGACTTGGGAAGGAGATCTTCTTCTTCAAGCCATTGACTCTAATAGCGTTGTTATTGGATTGGATGAGCGAGGAAGGTCAGTTTCCAGCGTAGAATTTGCCCAAAACATTCAATCTTATCGCAATGAGGGCGTTAAAGCCCTCACTTTTGTGATTGGGGGTGCAGATGGTTTAAGTGATGCGGTGAAGTCGCGGTGTCACCGACTTATTTCATTGGGTTGCATGACCTGGCCCCATCTGCTCGTGCGGGGAATGCTGGTCGAACAAATTTATCGTGCACAGCAAATTCTTATTGGTCATCCCTATCATCGCGCATGATGCGACAAAATGAAACGAGCGCAGCTCCATAACGCCGCTGATCTATAAGCTGGATAGAGGGGGGTAATTTTAGGGCCCTTTTATAACTCGTTTCCAAAATAATAAGTGTTTGATCACTTATCCATCCTTGGTATTGAAGAGCCAAGATACAGACATCCTCACAATGCTGATCATAGGGAGGGTCTAAGAATACCAGGTGCATAGGTTGGCGCGCTTTGGGGGGGGTGGTTGCATCTCCAACAATAAGAGTGCAGCAAGACTCACTGTTAAAGTTTGCAATATTTGCCTTTATGGTTTGTGCGGTCTGCGGACTATTTTCTATAAATGTGACGTGTTTGGCCCCACGTGATAAAGCCTCAAGGCCTAATGCGCCACTCCCTGCAAATGCGTCCAACACCAAAGCATCCTGGAAAAACAAATTTTTGATACTTTGAATAATATTAAATACGGATTCGCGAGCCCGATCCGATGTGGGACGTGTTAAATTTGTTGGGGGTGAAATCAGTTTTCGGCTTTTAAATTTTCCAGAAATAATTCGCATAGACTATTGTTCGTTAATTGACAAATGAGTGCGTCTTCTTGTACCACAGCTTTAGTGATCTTGTGAATCAATGATTTTTCAGGTTAAGATATAATTAAGATCCCTTATAGAAGTTATACTGCGATGAAAAAATTGATTCTTATGCGTCATGCTGATTCCCAACCTGAGCAATTCAGCCTCACCGATCGGGAACGCCCTTTATCTGGTGAAGGGTTAGAAGAACTTGAGATGGTTCGCAAAAAATTACAAGGGGAACTTCAAGGCCTTAAACTTGTCTTGTGTTCTAATGTCAAAAGAACCCGTCAAACCTTGGAAGGAATAAAAGCAATCTTGCCTTCGTCGTGCGAGTTTGCCTTTGATGATGCTTTATACCACGCACCCGCTGCCAATTTGATTAACCGTCTTCAATCTCTGGAGGAATCTTCTGATTTCGTCATGATTATTGCGCATAATCCGGGAGTGAGCGATTTTTTTAACCTTGTTGTTAATTCCACCCAAAGACAAACCAGCATGCCGCAAGTTCTCCCCACTTCAGGAGTAGCTATTTTTGGGGGAAATTTTAAAAAATGGAAAGAAGCAGCGCCGGCGCTATTTACTTTGCAATCCTATTTGATGCCCGGTCGATAAAGGGATAAGCTGTATTCTCTATAGGGAAGTATGTCAATATCCTTGACATTATTAAAGATATGTTCTACTAAAATCAAAGAAAAAAAGAATAATAAAAATATTTGTATCTTTAATATAAACGATGCGGGTTAAAATCATGATTCCTAATTTTTACATAGTATTCATTCTTTTCTTAACTTTTTCCTCTCTTAAAATTTTCGAAGTTAGTGCTGTAGAATCACCATTTCAAGTTTATTGTAATGAAGATGCTAGTCAAGAATATAAAGCGTATTTTAGTACACCACGACTACCTGAGAAAAAGGTTATTCAAAAACTGGTGGAGTTTACTCTAAAAGGCGAAAAAGATGCTTTTCATACAGTTTATAACCTTTATAATAATGCCGAATCAAATGGAGTTGTTACCCAATCAAAAGAAGTTTTTCTAAGAACCGTCGCGACTCCCCAAAATGGTTTTGTTTTTCCTTTCTTAGCAAGACACCTTGATGATGCTCATAATCCTGAATGCTTGATATGGTACCAAAAATGTAATGATAATTATGTTGCAGATCCCGATAGTATAACGAACTATGCCATGGCAATTTTAATTTATTCGCAGCCTTCCATTGTTGTGACGGATAAGGCTTTGGCTCTTCTCCAAAAATGGGATCGGGAACATATGACGAGCAGTAAACAAGATATGTTAACGTTTGTGGCAGTTTATCAACTGATATTTAAAAGCGCAAAAAAACTTCAATATACCGATTTAATTATAAAGCATGTTAACTGGAAACATAGATTTCCTGCTGTTATGGAAGGAGTTCGCAAAACTTTTATAGAAGTATTTGAAGGAACGCCTTATATAAACCTTATTATAAAAGAGACAGGTTTAGTGCCTATTTTGATTAAACCTGAGGATCTTTTCACACCAGAAAATATAATGAAAATAGCGCTCAAAATTGTAAGTAGACATCAAGAATATGATAAAAATGTTGTTTCTTCAGTTGTTCACAAACTCTCTGATATTTTGAAGGATAAAAATGCCAGAGAGGCTCCTCATCGTAAATATAAGGATTTCAAACCAACTCAGGCGACTCGGGAGCAAATTACTTTTTGGGCACGGGATATTATTATTACCCGACGTGCTCAGCTTGTTGAGTATACGGGAGATGATGTTATGCTTAGGCAACTATTTAGTGAAATAGACAATGTAACCCTTGAAAAATATCTTATCAGTGCATTTAAAGAAATGTTTTGCTTGGAATTTTAGTTTTAAATAAAATATAGATTTTTAATGAGATCTATCAATAAAAAACTAAAGATAATTGCAATTATTAATAATATAAATTATCTTATTATTTCGCTAAAAATTAAGGGTTAAAGGTCATGAACAAAAATATTCACCTTTTAATTTCTATTCTCCTAACTCTATTTTCCTTAAAAACCTATGCCACAACCTCACCTGACGATAATTATGTTGTAATTTGTGGCTCCAAAGCAAGCTCGGCTTATAAAAAATTTGTTCAATCCCCTGCTAAGGCGGCAAATTGGCAAAAGCAATTATTAAAGTTTGCCGAAGAGGGGGAGAGAGACGCGATCTTAACGATTAAGGAAAGGCTAAACAATGCACAAAAAGAGGAAGCTTTTGTAAGAGATCTTGCAAAAAAACAAAACAAAGCTGCTGTTCCTATTCTGGCAAAACATCTACAGGATCAAAGAAATCCAGAATGTGTCATTTGGTACAAAAGAAGTGAAAAAGCTGAACTTTTCGATGTGGATTTTCGTATCAATTTTGCGATGGCACTTTTGTTTTTTGAAAAGGAAGTAAAGGAGTCTCTTGAAGTGAGCTTTAAACTTCTTCAAAAATGGGAATATGAGGATAAGACTGACACCTTAGAAGATCATCAATTTTTGTTAGGTGCTTATGTTCTTTTATTTGAGGGAATAAAAAAATTAGGCCATGTCAATTTAATTTATAATTATGTGGATTGGCGGCATAAAACTTCTGAAAACACTAAATTGATCCGAAGTGTTTTTATTAATATATTTCAGGGAACACCCTATATAAATTTGATTGCGAAAGAAAAGGGAGTTCTTCCTGTTTTAGTGTCGTTAGAAGATATTTTGAAAGAAGGACATATTGAGGAGTTAGTTGCTAAAATATTACAGGAAAACAAGCATTATGCTAATAATGTTATATCTATAGTGATAGGTAACCTTTTTGCCATTTTGCAGGATAAAGAGATAAGAGAATTTCCTAATAGAAAGTATAGGGATTTTAATCCAAATAAGGCAACTTTGTCTCAAATTATATATTGGGCACGAGAAATTATTTATACGAAACGCTCACAACTTATATATAGTGGTGATGACATTATGCTTAAGCAACTATTTAGTGAAATAGACAATGTAACCCTTGAAAAATATCTTGTCAGTGCATTTAAAGAAATGTTTTGCTTGGAATTTTAGTTTGGCAATTTAAGGCAGGTTAGATATGTTTAGGAGCTAAGTCACTCAAAACATCGCGTACCAATCCCAAGGTGAGAGAGCGATGAAGTACAAGTGTTTCATGATCTAAGATATTGACAAGATTGCGAATGCTCTCAAATGAACGTTCTACGCGGCGTAAAATATATTCGGCAACTTCACTTGAAAGGGACATGCCCTTTTCTGCACAGAGTTTAAGAAGAACGGCGTGTAAGACACTTTCATCCGGTGGGTTCACGGCCACACTTAAAATTGTGCTCAAGCGAGATCGTAAATCCGGGAGGGTAACGCCCCAGTGGTTGGGCGCTTGTCGACTGCAGATGAGAAGGTCTTTTTGTTCTTCTTTAATAAGATTATAAAAGTGAAACATCCACTCTTCTTGATCTTTTTGAGATTGAGCATTTGTTGAGGTGTGTAATTCCGCATCATCCAGAATAATAGCCTGATTTGCTTTTAAAATTTCTTCTGGCGATGAGATCAGAGCTTCTGGCATGGTTAAATAGCTTGCCCCCGACTTTTCCTGCCAGATATGCGCCAGATGTGTCTTGCCACAGCTGGGTTCTCCATAAATGGCGATCATTTTCATGGGCCAATTTGGCCAGCGGTGTATCCATTCTAACGCTTCCCAATTACAAGGGCTTTTCATAAAATTTGCACTTGAATAATCCGGCTTGTAAGACAAGTCTAGAAGCAGCTGGTTCGCCCGGGTCATTTAAGGCGAGGTGGCGCTTTCAAGCGCCCTTTTTGAGAAATTGTCTGTTGATAGATGGAAGAGTTAAGGTACCAATCTATAATAATGCGGGACACAACCCCTAATGCAGCCGTAATCGGTAAAGCAAGTAAAATGCCCATGAAGCCGAACCATGTGCCGGCTGCAAATAAAGCAAAGATTATCCATACGGGGTGCAGTCCGATTTTTTGACCAATGAAACGAGGGATTAAGATATTTCCCTCAATTAGGCTAATACACACAAATATAAGTGTGACAAAGCCAATGGCAGACCAGTCGGTGAAATTGGCAAAAATCAGTCCTAAACTTGTTAAATATCCAAGAAGCATACCAATGTAGGGAATGAAAGACATAAATCCGGTTAAAATGCCAACGATTATCCCCTGCTTAAGACCAATTGCCCATAAGCTCACCGCATATAAAACCATTAAAATAAGACAAATCGTTGATTGACCCTTTGCATAGGAAGACAAGGTTCGGTCTATGGTTAAGACATGCTGGCGAATTTGAGGTTCCCACTTTTGCGGAAGTAAATTATCTATTTTCTGAATCATACGAGGCCAGTCTTTTAAAAGATAGAATGTGATGATAGGTGTTAAAATGACCAAAGACAATAAGTTGGCCAAAGCCATGCCATTACTCAATAAATTTGTTAAGACACGTACCGACCAGGTTAGGACATCCCCTAAGTGACTAATAACTTGCGTTTTTAGTTCCGCAGCACTCGGGGTGCCGTAATCTTGAGAAACACGCTCTAAGGTAGGGGCAATGCTTTGAAATAGATGTTCAATAAGAGGAGGAATACTACTGGCAAGCAGAAAAAGTTGTTGTTGGAGGTAAGGAAGAGCAATCAGCATTAACGTGACTAATATAATAATCAAAGATAAAACCAAAAGGCCGCTGGCTATACCTCGTGATAGATAATGTTGAGAAAGCCAAGTTGCGGGCCGATTCAAAGCATAAGCGCCGATAAAGGCTGTGAGAAAAGGCAGGAGCATTGATCCTAAACTGTAAAGGGTTCCTATGAAGGCTGTGAGCCCCATAAGAGTAATCCAAAACCAATGTATACGCCGTTGCTCAACCATTTTCACCCCTCTTCAAGGTCAACTTCTTTGTCGAAGAATTCCTATTGCCGCTTTTCCATAGATTATACCTGATATCAGGGTTGTAAAAGCGACGATATAGAGCGAGATTACCATGAGAATGTGTGGAATACTAGAGGTTGGGATGGGGAGAGACGGTGTATGAATGGCTAATATGAATCCAATGAAAAGCATTTGAAAAGTTGTGCTAATTTTTCCTATCCACTGCGAGGGAAGCTGAATATTCCCATGAAATGCAAAAATTATGCTGGCACCCACGCTAAGAATCAGAAAATCACGAACGAGAACTAAGCCCGCTAACCATGTGGGAATATACCCAAGATAACTCACCATAACGTAAGCAGCCACCAAAAGAAATTTATCAGCCATGGGATCGAATATTTGACCAAATTTAGAAGTGACACTCCACCGTCGAGCAAGATAGCCATCAAGCCAATCTGTTAAGCTTGCGGCTAAGAAAATCCAAAAAGCTTTGGAAAAATCTTTGTAAGCCAGAAACCACACAAGTAACGGCGTGCACAAAAGTCGGAATGTTGTTAAGAGATTAGGTATATAGCGGTAAAAAGAAAAAAAGCCAAAGGAAAAGCTATTATTAAGTCGCTCATGCCTTTGGCTTTTTGTCATAAAGCTTTCCTAGCCAACAATTTCAAGGTCACTAAAAAAGAATTTAATTTCTGCCGCAGCTGTTTCAAGAGCGTCAGATCCATGGACGGAGTTGGCTTCAATAGATTCCGCAAACTCGCGGCGAATTGTTCCGGGTTCCGCATTCGCTGGATTTGTGGCTCCCATAACATTGCGATAAGTCGCAACGGCATTCTCGCCTTCCAAAACTTGCACAACGACGGGGCCGGAAGTCATGAAAGCACATAAATCATTAAAAAATGATCGTGTTGCATGAACCCCATAAAAGGCTTCCGCTTGAGGAAGTGTTAACCAAAGGCGCTTTTGTGCAATAATACGCAAAGATGCCGCTTCGATTTTTTCGTTTATTTTCCCAGTTAGGTTGCGTCGAGTGACGTCCGGCTTAAGAATTGAAAACGTTCTTTCTATTGCCATTTTAAACTATCCTTTAAAAAAATGATTGTTAAATACTATACCGACGAGATGTAGCATTCATAAGTGAAATGACGGAAAAAATCAACAAGAACATCAGGAATTTACAAATTTTTTGAATGAGAATATATGATATTGAATAAAATAATAAAAAAACCTACCTCACACGTATTTGTGAGGTAGGTTTTTGTTTCATAATAGTCGTTCTAAAATATAAACAATTTTAAGCTATAAACTTAACTTGGTTTACATGATCAAACGTTACAACTTCATGGTTTACACTGCTGGTTATTGTACCATGCAATGTTTGACCTGTAGCCGCTGTCCAGCTTCCATCTGCATTATGGACAGCTGATCCTGGGTCAGTAATCGTTATTGTCCATGTTGAAGCAGCACCTTTTAGCCCAATAATGTTGTTTGCAGAGGCTGCATTTCCATGAACGGTGTCATGTCCATCACTGATGAATTGGAAGCCAGAGGTAACAGATTGGTCTGCTAACGCAACCGGATAAACTTTGTTACCTTGGATGCCTTGACTCAACAATGGATACTTTAAGTCATTGAAGACAAAGAGGTTATCCCCTAAGCCACCAATATAAGTATCGTTTCCACCCCCATCATAGAAGGTGTTGTAAGAATGGTTACCACCGGTGATTGTTACGTGATCTCCCCACTCTGCGTAGAATGTATTGTGAGAATAATCTCCACCAACGATGATAGCATTCCCGCCACCTCCATAGATGAGGTTAGTGGAATTAAATCCGCCGGTTATGGTGACATCACCACCACCACCGTAGATTGTGTTGCAAGAACAGTCACCACCAAACAATTGACTCGGAGCTGGTCCGCCATAGATGGTGTTAACGGAGCTGTTACCACCATGGACGATATCGTTACCGGTTTCTGTATAGATCACATTGGTTGCATGATCACCACCTGTGATTGTTACATTCCCTGTACCGCCATAAATGGTATTTGTTGAATAATCACCTCCGATGATTTTATCAACGCCGCCGCCGCCCCAAATGTTATTTGTGGCATGATCACCACCAAACATTTGTTGATTGCCGCCGCCGCCGTACATGAAGTTTGTGGCTCCATCGTCACCACCATACATTTGGTTGGTAGCATGACTACCTCCAATCATATAGTTACGCGTGCAGTCTCCGTCGCCACCGTACATCACATCACATCCATAGTTCGCTGCTCTTAATTCATTTGTAACGGTGAAATCTCCACCAATTAACAAATCGTTTCCATCTCCTTGCAAGAGATTATAAGAAACATGATTGAGGCCATGGTGTGTATTGCTTGCGGAGTAGTTTGTAGGGGGCGCATGACCGAGCCCGCCAGAACTACTTGTGGAGCAATCTGCAAAGGTTCCAGAAACATATTGCAAACTAAAGTCACTACTATCAGCGACAATAGATCCTTGACCATTCGTATCCGGAGCGGATGTGCTTGGATTATCGTAAGCGAGACCCGTTAATACAACTTTATCAAAGGTTATGCCATTGACTGTAACAGATACACTTCCAGACCCATTATCCACAGCTGTGAAATGAGAATTAGAAGTTGTGCCGTTGGCAACAATTTCTGAGGTTCCGACAAGCACGCCACCATCATAAAGTTGAATTTGCATGGCTTCGTTTTTGCCTTGATCTATATTACTTGCTGCATTGTAGAAGTAAGACAACCCAAATTTGGCTGTTTGTACATCATGAGCAAAATTAATAATCAATCCCTCTGATTGATGAGTTACAGGATCATATCCTGTTTCACCATTTGGGCTGGAGCTGCCTGGGGTTGTATTTCCAGCTACACCAATGCCCCCCGCTTGAAGGGCTAAAAGAGTACTGAAATTCGAACTATTCACCTCAGTTGTTACTGTTGGTCCAGCAACAGTGCTGCTACTGAGGGCAACGGTTGAGATTGTAAACCCAGATTGTCCCCAAAGAGAGGCAAAACTACCGGTTGTTGCAGCCTCAGTTTGCGAACCCAACATAAATGTTAGGGGGATGTCGGGGGTATGGCAACCACAGTCAGCTGGTGGAGGTGTTGGCTCACACGCAGGTGGTGGCGGTGGAGGTGTTGGCTCACACACAGGTGGTGGCGGTGGGGGTGTTGGCTCACACACAGGTGGTGGCGGGGGTGGATTATGCGGTTCACACACGGGTGGCGGCGGTGGGGGTGTTGGCTCACACACAGGTGGTGGCGGGGGTGGATTATGCGGTTCACAGACTGGGGGAGTCGGATTATGATGTCCGCCCCCATGATGGTCGTTATCATGGTGCCCGTTATTGTGATGTCCGTTATTATGATGACCATTATTATGATGACCATTATTATGATGATCGTTATCGTGGTGGCCCTTTGGTGGCGTATCACATCCCGGCTTGTTGTCGTGATCGTTATTTTTATGGCTCATTTTTTTCTTAGACATGTTTATATCCTCCCATTAAATACACATAGTATGTGCATATTATTCACTCTACACATTCAAATATAATTTTAATAAAAATAAAATCAATATGTAAAAAACAATTAAATAATTTAATATAAAAAATTACTATTATTTAATTATATGTATATGAAAAAGTAAGATTTATTTAAATAAAGAATAGTGTTTACTGATTTTCTAATTTTTTTGTTATCCAATTGCCAATTTTGCGGCCGAGTTCCACACCGTCGTGCTCATCAACCGGAAAATGAATTCCCCCCCAAAGACGAGAATGGGCAATCTCAGCTGCTGTTTCATTCCAAACGGACAAATTTTCCGGAAAATAATGGTCCATTATAATAGCGGCTGCCATAGATAACGTTGCATGACCTGAAGGATAACTCGGTTCCTCGGGGGTTTTTATATTTGGTTTTATGTCCGGGAATATCATTTCAGGACGTTGTTTCCAATAGGTAAATTTCGTATCAAAGCATGCAATTGTTGCATCGGCAACACCCATCGCAAGAATAGATCTTATGAGAATCGACTGGGGGAGAGGGGTTTTGTGCTTTGCCATATATTGATTTGCAAGGTTTAGCCATTGACCAGAAGTTAAAATTGTTCCCGAACCAGCTGACCATTTGTTAGCAATTTCAATTTGTTCTTTTGTTACCGAAGAAAGTATAGTTTTAAGCTCTTCTTTTTGATTTTTTATGTCCTTTGTGTCGTAAGATTGGGGAGTGGGGAGTCTAAATTGGCTGCTTGTCTTCATAAACCAGGGTGTTTGATACCCAATTTTTTGGCCAAAGTAAGCTTTGTTCTTTTCCCACTCTTGAGGAACTTTAGAGTCGGTCACCTCGTCCATGGCTTTTTTTTCGGCTTCAAGTCGTTTGCGAATTTTGTCAGTGACAATTTCTGCCATTTTTAGAGAATATGCATCAGTTTTTTCTGAAGCGTGAAGAGAAGCACAGGTGTTAGGCAGCAGAAGACACAAAGTTTTCTGAGAAACCGTTGAAAGAGAACCGGAAAGCTTTTTCTTAATTTGGTACGATAAAGCCGCGGCATCTCGTTGTGCGGCAAAAAAATAAGCATAAAGGCGTGTTGCATCATCTTTACTGCGGTTTTCCTTTACTAATTCAAAGACAATTTGTGTCCATTGATCAACTTCTGCCTCTGTCATGACTTTTTCAGAGTTTAATTGTTCCAAAGCTTGAATTTCACCAGGAGAATAAGAAAAATATGTCGTCAAGTCTGTAGAAGAGGATAGGGCATTCACAGGGGCGTGATGTAAGACATAATATAATATGCCCAAAGTGATTATGGCGATCGTGCTAAGATAGGAAGTTATACGAATGATATGTTTATCCATCATTTTCTAAAAATCTCTAAACCTCATAACCGTTGCAACGAAAGTCGAAATAATTGGTTGTGCCGGAAGGCGAGACAAAGCCCGTCTTCGGCACATAAACATGATATTAAATGCAGAAATATTACCAAAACATTAACAGATCTAATTTTGAGAGGGATTTTTAGAGAACACTTGACGAAATTGTCAATATCGCGTAACTAATGAGTTAACTTTTTGAGAAAATCCATATTTTGGGAGGCAAATAATGTCAAGGCGCTGTGCAATTTCAGGTAAAGCTGTTCTTTATGGGAACAATGTAAGCCATGCAAACAACAAGTCACGCCGTCGTTTCTTACCAAATTTGCAAGAAACGTCTTTTATGAGTGAAGCTTTGGGTCGTCTGGTTCGATTGCGCCTATCTACCAACGCTATTCGTACAGTTGAGTTTCATGGCGGTATCGATGCTTATTTGACAACGTCATCTTCTTTAAAATTGACGCCAGAACTGGTTCGGTTGAAGAAAATTATTCAAAGACTTACAAAGGCGTCTGACGCGGCTGCTTGATGCCGCTTAAGGTTAACGTTTAAAAGCCTGTGGGTGTGGTGCCCCGGGCTTTTTTAATTTCACCAACCTAATTTGCGAATTTTATGGATACTTCACTCATTATTCCCCTGATTGAGTTTATGCAAACTCTACCCCTTGAAATGATGGCAGGAATGACATTTTTGGTGTGCGCATTATCAATCCTCATTCTCTTTCGCACTTTTGGGGCAACAGGGATATATCTTTATAATACCGTTATTGTGTTGGTTGCTAATATTCAAGTCCTGAAGATGGGTAATTTTTGGTTTTCCCCTGAGCCGGTTGCCTTGGGAACAGTTGCTTTTGCAACAACTTATTTAGCAACGGATATTCTGACCGAACATTATGGAAAAGCGGTTGCGCGAAAAGGAGTGTGGATTAGTTTTGCCGGGCATATCCTAATGACATTGCAAATGGTCATGACGTTAGGTTTTGCTGCATCGCCTGGAGATAAAGCCCATGAAGCGATGGTAACTTTATATACGCCCTCAGCGCGCATCCTCGTAGCGGGGCTCTTGGCCTATGGTATCAGTCAACTCCTTGATATTTCTCTATTTGATTGGATTGGCCGTTTAACGCAACGTCGATGGCTGTGGCTGCGCACCAATGTCTCAACTCTTTTAGCGGGGTTGGTGGACAACATTCTTTTTAGTACGTTTGCGTGGATTATTTTAAATCCCCATCCGATAAAGTTCTATTCTCTGATATTTACTTATATTTTGGGAACATATTTTGCCCGGGCATTGGTCGCTATAATGTCGACACCAATAATATATTTAAGCTATTGGCAGCTAAAATTCCCTATAAACTTTAGGGACCAAGAAATTGAAATTCGCAAAGCCGCTTAACGCAAACTCATTTAGAAATTGAAGGATTCTATGTCAGCTTTTTCATTTACTTATCATTATCCTATGCCTCTCTCGCGAGCCCGCCTGGGACGGTTGGAAACCCCCCACGGTGTCGTGGAAACCCCTGCTTTTATTTTTTGCGCGACAAAAGCTGCCATTAAAGGGGTGACGCCCCAACAAATGCGCGCATGCGGTACGCAATTCATTTTATCCAACACCTATCACCTCATGTTGCAACCCGGTGCCGAAGTGGTGTCGAAAATGGGGGGACTCCATCGCTTTATGGGGTGGGATGGTCCCATGTTGACCGATTCCGGCGGATTTCAAATTTTTAGCTTAGGGCACGGGTCTGTGGCGGCAGAAATAAAAGGAAATCGTCACGGCAGTGGAATGGGGGCGCGCCAAAAAACACTATTAAACATCACAGAAGAAGGCGCACGTTTCAAATCTTATAGTGATGGGTCCATGCACCTGTTAACACCGGAAAAATCCATAGAGATTCAGCGCCTCTTGGGTCCTGATCTCGTTGTGGTCTTAGACGAATGCACCCCTTTCCATGTGGACAAAACTTACACCCAACGCTCTTTGGATATGAGTCATCGCTGGGGCTTTCGCAGCCTTCAAGAGTTTCAGCGGCACGATGACGGTCGTCAATCGCTTTATGGCATTATTCAAGGGGGAATTTATGAAGATTTGCGCGAACAAGCGTGTGATTTCGTAAACAGTCAGCCCTTTTTTGGCCATGCCATCGGCGGCTCGTTGGGTGCGCATAAAGAGCAAATGTATGATGTTGTGGCCATGACGGCAAAACGTCTTGACCCGAATCGCCCCATTCATCTCTTAGGTATTGGAGGTGTTCGTGATATTTTTGAGGGTGTGGAGCAGGGTATTGATACCTTCGATTGCGTCCATCCCACCCGCCTGGCACGTCATGGGGGTGCTCTGGTGCGGCCCCCTCATGCTTTGAGAGAGGGAAGCGAGCACTTAAACTTGCGCAATAGCGCTTGCCGAGAAGATCCAAACCCCATTGAGCCGGATTGCTTTTGCCCGACTTGTACGACCTATTCGCGAAGCTATCTTCACCACTTATTAAAAGCTCAAGAACTTCTCGCCATGACCCTCATTACCATGCACAATGTTGCCTTCATGAATCGGTTGCTCAGTGCGATTCGTACAGCTATAGGGCAGGGAAGGTTGGCCGAAGAACGCAAAAACTGGGTTCCTGAAAAAAATGTTGAATCCTCGCAAGATCTTGCGGCTTAAAGTTTGTAGCTTACTCTGTACTTCAATTATTTTATATAATTTACTTTCACACTTTAATAAAGTCTAATATACCATGCAATTATAATTGTTAGAGTAGTTAGAATAAATTAAATTTACACTCATTAATATTCAAAATTTTTATTGAAAACAAAATCTAACTCTACAATAATTTATGTCCTAATTATTTTGCTGACTAATTTCGCATCTTTTACGCTTCAGGATTCAAATTGACTAAATTGTATCTGAGGATTATCCTGCCTTTATCTTAATCAATTTGGTTGTAAGGCGCTTGCGCGATTTATTGCCCCATAGTGGTAAGGATTTTTTCCATGAAAATATTCATTTGCGGTTCTTTCGGTTTATTATTGTTATGTTTGCCGGCTTACGCGACTGATGAAAGACCTTCGCTCTTAGAGGAATTTAGAATTTTTTCTAAACAGACTAGTTCGACGAAGAAAAGACTAGCTTCCATAAATATTGAGGAAGAGCCAACAACAGCTTCTAAAACACCCAAGAGAACAGCCCGGGAAGATAGAGCCTCTGCGCGAGAATATAAAAAAGAAGTCCTTATGATGGTAACTAGAAAAGCTGATATTCTAAATCGTGAACTTCCCAAAGTGACTGAATCACTTAATGTAATTTACCGTGATCTTCAAAAAATAGCCGCTACCTATATAAATAGTAATCCCCCACGAGCGTGTGAATTGGCGGCCTTAGCATCGGACCTTAAGTCCTTATTGAAGTCTATTGAGACGGTGTTGAGAAATTTAAACGCGCAAGGATATGAAAATCAACAAACGCGATTACATACCAGTTTAGCTATCCCTGCATCAGGCGCTCTCACACCTCAAATAGATCGGATCGTCGATGCCTTGCAATCCGTTGAGGATACACGCGGCATAAACTGTACTATCCTCAAAGACGTCAGTGCTGAAATTAAAAGAATTACAAAAGATAGTGATGTGAAGAATTTCAGACTTTCTGAGGAAGCTGAGTGATTTATAAGGGATTAGGATAGATAGCTTAAACCTACACGAAATGGCAGACACTATATAAAGATGTTGGCGCACCCGAGACGATTCGAACGTCCGGCCTTTGCCTTCGGAGGGCAACGCTCTATCCAGCTGAGCTACGGGTGCAAATAAGTTTGCGAGATCTTGCAACTTGACTCTTGTTTATATACTGTAATTTTAGAGGGTTGCCAAAGGGTTATTTTGGATTTAAATCCTCAAAGGTTAAGCGAATGGCAATTTTTGAAGAGTTTTAGACAATGCCACAGACATCTTCTCAAGGTTCAGGCCATGACATTATTCGGGTAGAGTCCTCTGTTGTCAGTTGCGATGGGCGAAAGACCGCAGATGATTTGGGTCATCCTTTGGTTTATCTCAATATGGGTGATGAGGATCAAGTGTCCTGTCCTTATTGTAGCCGGGTGTTTATGTTGGTTGAAATTGTTTAGCGCGTGAATATTAATTGCCCCTTCTACTTTACGGGTGAGAACCCAGTAAAGAAGGGGTTGTTTAATTAAATAATAAGGATAAACCGTTGTGAATTTTTTAAGAACCATTGGACGCATTTTTATCACGTTTCTTATGAACGCTGGTCGTTTTGGTCTTTTCTTTGTCACCAGTCTGCGCCATGCCCTGTCACCCCCTTTCTACTGGCGCCAATTGGGATATCAATTCTTACATATTGGCTATTTTTCTCTTCCCGTAGTGGGGCTCACCGCCATATTTACGGGCATGGTTTTGGCCCTTCAAAGTCACACCAGCTTTGCTCGGTTTAATGCGGAGGGTGCTGTTGCCACCGTCGTGGTTTTGTCCATGACGCGTGAATTAGGTCCCGTGCTCGCAGGTTTAATGGTTGCCGGGCGCGTGGGTGCGGCCATGGCCGCAGAAATTGGAACCATGCGGGTGACTGAACAAATCGACGCGTTAACCACACTTGCCACTAACCCTTTCAAATATCTTGTGGTTCCTCGCCTCATTGCCGGTGTCATTATGCTTCCCATCCTCGTTTTGGTGGCGGATATCATTGGTGTTTTTGGCGGATATTTGGTGAGCGTTTATAAGCTGGGCTTTAATCCGACCAATTATTTAACACAAACGGAAAAATACCTTGAAACAGAAGATGTGGTTTCGGGTTTAATTAAAGCTGCAGTGTTCGGTCTGATTATTTCGTTAATGGGTTGTTATCATGGATATCAATCCGGACGGGGAGCGGCAGGCGTGGGTCGGGCAACCACCAGCGCTGTGGTGTCAGCATCCATTTTGATCTTATTTATGAATTATGCTTTAACCTCTATTTTATTTTCGAAGTAATCTAATGAAAACACCCCTTAAAATTTGCGTTCGTGGCCTTAAAAAATCTTTTGGAAACCATGTTGTTTTAAATGGTATTGATCTCGACCTTCACGTGGGTGAATCTTTCGTGGTGATTGGCGGGTCGGGCACAGGTAAATCTGTTCTCATTAAGTGCATCTTGGGCCTTATACAGCCAGATGCGGGAAGTATTAAAATTGATGGCGAAGAAATTATAGGACTTTCCTATGCCCGTCAGCAACAAGCCTTGGATAAAATTGGCATGTTGTTTCAAGGGGGAGCGTTATTTGACAGTATGACCGTGTGGGAAAATGTTGCCTTTGCCCTAACTCAAGGTCATGGCATGAATGCCCAACAAGCCAAAGCCATTGCGTTGGAAAAACTGCAAGCGGTGGATTTGGATGAAAGCACGGCCTCAAGTTATCCGGCAGAATTATCAGGCGGTATGCAAAAGAGAGTGGCGCTTGCCCGGGCCATTGCTTCAAATCCGGAAATTATTTTCTTTGATGAACCAACCACAGGCCTGGACCCTATCGTCAGTGGAACCATCAATAAATTAATCATCGATAGTGTGCGCCGCATCGGCGCGAGTGCGTTAACCATCACTCACGACATTAGCAGTTTGCGCCAAATAGCCGACCGAGTGGGATTGCTCTATGAAGGTCAATTAATTTGGACGGGCACTGTCAAGCAGATGGATGCCTCTAAAGATCCCTATGTGGTTCAATTTATTAATGGTCTGCCTCACGGTCCGTTTACAACGCCCTAGAATCTCAACGCTAATGACTTAAAAAACGTTCAGCTTCAATGGCAGCCATACAGCCTTGACCCGCAGCTGTTACCGCCTGACGAAACACCTTTTCCTGAACATCGCCAGCTGCAAATACACCCGGGATAGCGGTCGCCGTGCTATTGGGCTTGGCGATTAAATATCCTTCACTATCGGTTTCTAGTTGGTCTTTAAAAACTTCACTCATCGGGGTATGACCAATGGCTATGAAAAGACCCTCAACGGCAATTTCAGATAACCCATTGGTTTGCGTGTCGCGCAACTTTAAACCCGTAACAGAAGGGGGGGCGTCTGTCCCGAGAATTTCCTCCACCGCTGCATTCCAAATAACAGATACTTTTGGATTTTTAAAAAGCCGGTCTTGTGCAATTTTTTCGGCTCGCAAAGTATCTCGGCGATGAATTAACGTCACGTGCTTGGCAAAATTTGTCAGATACAGCGCTTCCTCAACAGCCGTATTGCCCCCACCGACAATGGCGACTTCTTTGTCTTTGAAGAAAAATCCATCACACGTGGCGCAGGCAGAGACGCCAAAACCGCGGAATTTTTCCTCCGAAGGTATCCCCAACCATTTGGCTTGAGCGCCTGTTGCCACAATGACGGTTTGCGCAACGTATAAGGTTCCACTATCTCCCCAGCATTTAAAAGGACGCGTGCTAAAATCAACTTTGGTGATCATGTCTTCAACCATTTCCGTGCCCACGTGTTCGGCTTGAGCACGCATTTGCTCCATTAACCAGGGTCCCTGGATGGTCTCGGCAAACCCAGGATAATTTTCAACGTCTGTGGTAATCATCAATTGGCCACCGGGTTGGATGCCAACCGCTTGAATGGGTTTCAAATTTGCGCGCGCTGCATAGATGGCAGCTGTATAACCCGCAGGCCCGGCGCCAATGATAAGAACTTTGGTTTCTTTGGTTGTGGTCATGAATTGCCTCTTAAATTATTCCTAAACGATAGACTTTATATCCCACAATCTCTCACCTCGTATTATTTTTCAACCAAGAAAGCGAAAAGAGGTAGAAATAACCTTTGAAACCTGATAATAAATGAATCATGGCGCCGGCTTAGCTCAGCTGGTAGAGCAACTGATTTGTAATCAGTAGGTCGCGAGTTCGAATCCTGCAGCCGGCACCATCTTTTTCCTTACTAATTTTTCAGAACGCCCTTCTTCTGCAAAAATTCCTTTTCCTTAGGTTATTCCAACGATATGAATTTTTATGAGATTAGCGTCTCAGCGTGTATAGAGCAAATCACAAAATCAACTCACACTATTTTATTATCTAATGTTTAGTTCTTTCTAGCATGAATATAATTCCCGCACATTATAAGTATTGCCTACTTAAGTAGAGATCTTACGTAATTTTTCCCGATCGTAATCTTGAGGTTTCTCGAATTATAAATTGTTAATTCAACGCTTACTATGCGGTGATTGACGTATAAGGAGAAACGTAAAATGAAGATGATTTATAAGAATAGTAGGGTTCTATCAACTCTATTTATACTCGTTCTGTTTTCAGTAACTCTTACTGAATGTTTGGGAATTGAATTTTCGCAGTATCTAGATAGAATTGATCAGATTGTGAAAACCAGAGAAGAACGACCAAAAAGTATTTATGCTGCCCAACGAAGATTGTTGCTTGAGCATCAGGGGGATATAAGGGCTCTCACTCTAAAGAAAGGGAATGCGGATGATACGCTTTATCATGTTCGCCGCAATGCTTTTGATGGGGGAGTAGTCAAGTACCAGCTCATTAAGCAATGGGAAATCAATACAGGAGTTTCCTGGCCAAAGTATAATTGTAAAGATTGTTGTCGAAAAAAGGGTTCATGCTACCATCGTTATTTTGAAGCACATCATGTTATACCTCTTGGGTATAACGGTGCCAATGAATGGTGGAATATTTTTCCGTTGACGATAGAGCAACATACCGGAAGCACAGGCATTCATGCCTCAAAAGAAGCAAAAGCTTGGTTTCCTAAAGTGAAAAAATAATAACCCCCTACAGAGAGGCGTGAGGATTATAAAGAGGAATTTGGGGAAAATATGGTCAACAATAATCTATGTATTCTTTTATTTTCGTAAAATTTCCTTTCCTAAAATAGGATTAAAATTCTAGAAGACAAAAATCGACTTAAACAAAAAATTTATCAAAAACAACAATTTATTTAAAAATAGTTCATTCATAGAAGATGAACTAGCCCTTTCCTGACATTTTTTCTGAATGCTAATAATAATTTGTACTTAATAATGAATAATTTTTTCACCTTTGCAAAAACTTTTATTATAAATTAAAATAATTATGTAAAAGGTATTCAATATATAATTTAAGGAATTTTTTTATGAAAAAATTGTTGATTACAGGTGCATTATTTATAGGTTCTTTATGTGTTGTGGGAGTAAATCCTGCATGGTCCGCAGACTTTTCTCGGGATCATGATACTTTTCGGAAAACGGATGCCAAATATGCTAGCCATACTTCAGAGTGTCCTAGTTCCGCAAGTTTACGAAAAGCTCTTGAGAGCATCACACAATTTCCACCCGAGGAAATAGTGATAGACGAAAAAACATGGATCGTTAAAAATTGGAATATCTATACGAAGGGATTGACTGCGCAAGAAGTATCTCAACTTCCTCTTGTGTATGATTCCTTTAGTAAAAATAAGGCAGGAAAAACAATGTGTCTTGTTCAATTTCATAAAAAACCAGGCGGAGCAAACGATGCTTCGATGGCTATAATTGAAAAGTAAGAGTTATAGATTTAATTCACCTTCTCTCATTAAATGAGAGAAGGTGAATTCATGATACATTATATCGTTCTTTTCATATGATTGCAAAAATTGTGTAATTATAAGGTGCTAAAAAATGGTCATTATTAAATATAATCCCATCAAAATTAACATCATTTGAATGAGAAAAACTCTATTGAATACTCCCCACTGGTTTTTTAACTCAGTACCAGGACTTTGTTCTTTACGACGTGTTCCACAATATTAAAGCCCATCTGCTCTATCCTCTTAACTGCGGTTGTGGGGAAGATTGCCTGTCTGAAGCGACAAGAGCGAAGATCGTTTTGTCTTTGAATGTCGACCTTTATAACAAGCCCGAATATGGCGATAAATCCCTGATCGGCTCTATGCCCTGAGGTATTACTTCAAAATCCCTGACGATACTTACTTTAGAAAGCATTATGCTGAGTGTTACCCCGTTTGGCTCATTGACGAGAAATTCCGTGAAAAAACAGCTCAGAACCATTTCCAAATTGTCGGGCGTTTGGTGTGGACGCTTTTACGTCTGGCGACAACTTATGAGCTTTCCTTTTATCGGGAGCATAGAGCCAGCTTAACCGAAGCGGTGAGTATTATTTTAGGCAAAACTCCCCTCAAAGGAAAGAAAGCCAAACAAGAAAAGACAATCTACCTCTGTGGAGAAAAGGACTATACGGCTCACTTTAATACTTATAAATCCGTCTTTCTTCAGAAGTGCAATTCTTCCTTCGTAACTGGCTTGAGAACTCACAGAACAATCCAAACGGCAATAATCATGAAATCATAGTGCAGCATCTATCCAAGTACAAAAGCCTTATGCAATCTCTGTAGCTGATCTTTCATATTATCAATATTGCTGATGGGCAGAAGGACAAAGACATAACTTTGTTCTCTGTGCAAAAACCAGCGGTTTGGTGTGATTATCTGGAATCCCACGTTCGCCGCATTTATGGGATGGTTTTGGACACCAAGTTCGACCCCAAACCTTCGCCATCGAAATCAGAAGAATTGTTGGCGTGGATGCGCAAACAATCTCAACACACAAATCAACCTTTAAAGTGTCGATTCATCATGCGGTATTCCAAGTTCAGAAGCTCTAAAGAGCTTGATCCGCTCCTGTCTGATTTGGTGCACATGGGGTATGTCCCGGAAGAGCCTCAAGGCACGTTTAGGGTTAATGATTAAGTCTGGGCATCTTAACAACTATAAACAATATAAATGAATTCATGTCTACTTACCCTTATTTTTGTTCCAACTTCTAATGGTTCCTCATTAGAATATAACCTTGTATTATGGACAAGACTCCCATAATTTTAATTAAAAATGGATTGGAAATTTTATGAATGTTGCTATTATTGGTTGCGGTATCGCAGGACTTGCTGCCGCACGGTTGTTGCACAAAACGCACAACATTACTTTATTTGAGAAAAATGATTATGTGGGAGGCCATGCCCATACAATCAGATTACCTTCTCTGGATAAGGATCTTGTTGTTGATAGTGGTTTTATTGTCTTTAATCATCGGAACTATCCTGAATTTCGAGGTATGTTAGCCCACTTAAACGTTGAAACGATAGCAACCGATATGTCATTTTCTGTTTCAGATCGACAAAACAATAATGAATTCTCAAGTGACTGGCCCCGGGGTGTTTTTGCCGATCCCCTTAATATTTTTCGTATACGATATTGGAAATTCTTAAGAGAAATTACCAGTTTCAATAAACTGGGTAGAGAAACCGTGCAGGATCAAGAACTATCAGAAATTTCTCTGGGTGCGTATTTGAAGACTCACACATTTAGTGATTCTTTTACCAATCAATATCTGATTCCTATGGCAGCAGCCATATGGTCGGCGCCCTTTAAAAAAATCCTTGATTTTCCTTTAATGGTTTTTTTAAAGTTTCTAGATAACCATGGACTTCTTACCATAAATGAGCATCCTCAATGGTATACGATTAAGGGGGGGAGCCGGGCCTATGTTGTTAAGCTTGTTGAGCCTTTTCACGATCGGATCCAACATCAAGAAGTTATCAGCGTTCATCGCAAAAAGTCATCTATAGAAATCATCAGCTTGACAATAGATCATGGGGAACAATCTGAGACATTCGACCATGTGATCTTTGCAAGCCATGCTGACGAAACGCTAGCACTGCACAAAACGCCCACATCGGAAGAGTTTGAGTTTCTGAAAGCGTTTCCTTACCAGAAGAATGATGTCTATCTGCATCAAGATGAACGTTTGATGCCTAAAAGAAAACACGCTTGGGCCAGTTGGAATACCTTGATTGAAAAGGAATACAAATTTGAAAATCCGGTGTGCGTGACCTACTGGATGAATCGGTTGCAAAATATACCCTTGAAATTTCCTTTATTTATTACACTTAATCCGAGTCAAAAACCCAACAGTATCCTCAGGAATTTTTCTTACGATCACCCCCAATTTACCCAGAAGAGCTTGGATGCACAAAAGAGATTTGAGCAAATTCAAGGAAAAGATAGAATCTGGTACTGTGGAAGTTATTTAGGGTATGGCTTTCATGAAGATGCGCTAAAATCAGGTATAGACGTTGCTTTAGCATTGGGTGGTCAAAGAGAGTGGACAGCAATTGATGGATAGTTTTGTACCGATGACCGTTATGCACCATCGCCTTTCACCAAAGGTTAACCGATTTTTTTACAAAACATTTTATCTTTGCTTAGATGTGTCCTCTCTCAACAATCTTAATAATATTCTGTTGGGGTTTGAAAAATTTAGGCCCTTTTCCCTTCGCCATAAGGATTATGGATTTCAGGATGGGACAACCATTCAAAGGTGGTTGAGTAAGGTTACCAATACGTATGGTTTGAGCCATGAGAAGGTTTATCTTGTAACTATGCCCCGTGTCTTGGGATACGGGTTTAACCCGATCAGTTTTTGGCTATTCCTTGATGAAAATTCAAAGCTTCAGGCTGTTATTGCAGATGTGAACAATACTTTTGGCGAAAATCATCAATATTTTATAAGGGATAAAAAAGGGGGGAAATTAAGCTCAAAAAAAGTATATCAAGCTGAAAAGCTTTTTCATGTTTCCCCTTTCATGCCTGTTGAAGGAACCTACAGCTTTCGCTTTATGGTGCCTGAGGATATGAGTCAAGAATGCGCTTCTCTTGGGTTCTGGATTGATTACTCTATTGATGGTCAAAAAATGCTTCTCACAAGCCTCAACGGGAAACTAAAATCTTTGTCAGAGAGGATGCTATTAAGAGCCTTGATTACCTATCCATTTATGACCATTATGGTTGTATGGCGTATTCATTATCAAGCATTTAAACTGTGGATGAAGGGCATAAAATATTATTCCAAACCGAAACCTCCCAAAGAGAAAACAACTGAATGATCATGATCAAAAAGCAATCCCAATATGAAGATTTTTTTAACAAAACCATAAGGAACCTTGGCATTGGATCTTTGATTGTTTCAGCTCCTAACTCAAAAACTATAGAGTACCGTGGGTCGAATTCTGGTCCTTGCGCCGATATGATCATCAAAGATTGGGACATGATTAAACAGGTTATCAAACAAGGCGAAATGGGATTCTTAAAGGCCTATCAAACGGGGATTTTAGAAACAACCAATCTTGCTAATTTAATTATGATAGCCATTTTAAATGAAACCCATTTAAGAGCTTTACTGAACTTTAGGGGCTTACGCAAATATATTTATCTCCTCTATAATTTTTTCCGAAGAAATACCGTAAGGGGTAGCCGCAAAAACATCAAAGAACACTATGATTTAAGCAATGATTTCTTTTCTTTATGGCTTGATCCGAGTATGTGCTACTCCTCAGGACTATTTTCCGATGAGAGCGTTACAACGCTTGATCAAGCGCAAAATCAGAAAATGGCACGGGTTCTTGATCAACTTAATCTTCCCCAAGGCAGCCATATCCTAGAGATTGGGTCCGGGTGGGGGGCTTTCCTTCTTGAAGCTGCAAAACGAGACTATAGGGTAACGGGAATAACCATTTCTGATGAACAGTTTGCCCACACAAAGAAAAACATTGAAGAGAGTTCTTTCGAGCCTAACGTGAATGTCCAATTGCTTGATTACAGAAATATCAAGGGACAGTTTGATGGCATCGTCAGCATTGAAATGTTTGAAGCAGTTGGTGAACAATATTGGCATCAATACTTCACCTCTATTTCAAACGCCTTAAAACCAAAAGGAAGAGCGGTGATTCAGACCATCACTATTGATGATGACCACTTTGAAACGTACCGTAAAACGCCTGATTTTATTCAATTATATATATTCCCAGGAGGAATGTTACCCAGCAAGAAGCGCTTCATTGAAGAAGCTAAGCAAGCGGGATTAAGGGTGGTAGATGATTTTCGGTTTGGTCAGGATTATGCTCGAACCCTTCAAAAATGGTTAAATCGATTTGATGACGCGAAAGAAGAGGTTCTGCGCTTAGGGTTTGACGAAGCATTCATTAAACTTTGGCGCTTTTATTTAAGCTATTGCATCGCTGGTTTTACGACAAAAAGAACAGATGTGCACCAATTTACCCTTGAAAAGTCAGATTAAATGAATTCACAAAAACATCTTTCCCGAAAGAGCATTTTTGGGTATGCGCTTCTGGCGCCGTCGATTGCTTTTGCTCAGCTTCCCTTGTACTTGTATATTCCAAAATATTATCATGTTGTATTTGGGCTAAATCTAGGAACAATAGGAATCATCTTGCTCATAATTCGCAGTATCGATGCCCTTAAAGATCCTTTTTTGGGCCTTGGCGTGGATAAATTGCTCCAATTAAAATTCACTTATAAACAAATTATTCTCCTTTCTCTGATACCTTTCGTTATAAGTTATTATTATCTATTCCATCCCCCCCAATCCATAGCCATTGCAGTCTCTTTGGCGATTGCTTTGTTTAGCCTCCATTTCTTCGATAGTCTCTTGAATATTGCCTATTTAGCATTGGGCGCGGTGATGACAGATCAATACCATGAGCGCACTCGAATCACAGCTTACCGAGAAGGTATAAAAGTCGTTGGCGTTATTTTGGCCGCTCTCTTGCCTGCTATATTTATACAAGCCCAAGATGACTCTAAACAATTGGTTGACTCATTCACCCTTGCCACCTATGTTCTTGCGCTTCTTGTTGCCATTGGGGGACTGTTATTTTATCGATGGAGCCCTCAGCCCTTAAAGCGTTCCCCCAAGACGAGTGACTCTACGCCATTGAGAATCGTTTTTAAGCAGGCCGTTCAGTATCAACCTTTTCGAAATCTTGTGACCATTTATGCCTTCAATTCAATAGCTGCAGCCATCTCAGCAACGCTTGTGTTCTTCTTTATCGATCATGTCCTGAAAGCTTCCTCCTACACTTTTGTTTTTTTGGCCATATACTTCCTAGCCGCCGTCTTTGGCATGGGTGTGTGGACAAGATTGGCTAAAGTCCGATCAAAGAAGTTCAGTTGGCTTGTGGGAATGATCGTATCTATCATTGCCTATAGTTTTGCCTTTTGGTTGACTGAGGGTGATATAATCCTTTATGGGTTCATATGCTTTTTTTCAGGTCTGTGTTTGGGCTCTGATGTTGCGATTCCTCCTGCCATTTTTGCCGATGTCATTGATAGGGTCGATCCCAATAAGAAATGGCATTCCGGCTTTTTTGGGGTGTGGAATGTGACAACCAAATTATCCATTGCAGTTGCTGCAGGTCTTGCTTTGTCCCTACTTGGCTATGCGGGATTTAATGAAAACCCGGGCAGCGGCTTTAGCTTGACCATGCTCTCCGCAATTTATGCTCTGATTCCTTGTTTCTTTAAAATTTTAGCAACAATTATGTTATACTGTTCATCTATAGACCAGGAGCAAAAGCTATGAGACATTTCAGCAAATTTTTAACGTCCCTTTTTATTCTTCTTAGTGGGTGCGAAAGGTATAATTTAGAAGACTACCAGGATGCCAAACCCAAAGTCAGCATTAAGGAATTTTTTAATGGTCCTTTACAGGCTTGGGGTATCTTTCAAGATTATACAGGAAAGGTTATCAAACACTTTACCGTCAAAATGGAGGGGCATTGGGTTGGGAACAAAGGCGAACTTTCTGAAGTTTTTCTATGGAGTGACGGCACAACAACGAAACGCACTTGGAAGTTGGAAGCCTTAAATGACCATCATGTCACCAGCACTGCAGAAGATGTTATCGGCCAGGGTGAAGGGAATTCTGTTGGCAATGCCATACAGTGGGTTTATCGCGTGAAAATCCCTGTAAATGGCACTGAATACGAGTTTGACTTCGATGATTGGATGTTTGCCCTCGATGACAAAATTATCATTAATAAGGCCAAAATGAAGAAGTTTGGGTTCACCTTAGGCGAAGTCACCTTATTTATGAGGAAGGGAAAATGACCATTGGCGACACCTATCAAAAATTGGGTTGGTAAACGGGTTTGGGTGATTGGGGCAAGCTTTGGTATTGGCCATGCTCTTGCACAAGGTTTGGCCCAGCAAGGTGCCATTTTGATCTTGAGTGGTCGTACAAAAGCTGCATTGGAAGAACTAAGATCGGGTTTGCCCGGAAAAGGTCACCTGTTAATCGTTTCGGATGTGGGTTCTGAAGAGAGTCTGAAAAAATCGTTTAAAGAAATCATAAAAAAAGTAAATGATGTCGATGTTATTATTTACTGTGCTGGCACCTATCATCCAGGTCTGCTTTTAGAGGGATCCAATTCAGATTTTACCCAAACTTTCGACACAAACTTCTTGGGGGTATTGCGTCTGCTTCAGGTTGCGGCCCCGCATTTTTCAGAAAAAAAGAGTTGCCAAATGGTTTTTATGGGCAGCATTGCCGCCTATAGTGGCCTTCCGAATTCAAATGTTTATGGCCCGAGTAAAGCAGCACTTTTAAATTTTTGCGAGGGGATGAAGATTGAATTGGAATCAAAAGGAATAGACATTCGGATTGTGAGTCCCGGCTTTGTTTCAACACGGTTAACAGACAAAAATCCTTTTCCGATGCCCTTGATCATTTCGCCTGAAAAAGCTGCTAGTTACATTATCAAGGGTCTTGGAACACGCTCTTTTCAAATTGATTTTCCGAAGCCTATGTCACTTTTCTTACGGTTCTTGCGATTACTACCCTATCCCCTATATTTCTGGATTGTTCGGAGAACGCTTTAAAGAGATTTTAATAGATTAAGCTCCATACTAGTAAGATATAGGCATAGAGGAAGATTTATGATTAAAATTCTCTTTTTATTAGTCACATTCTGGCAAATTACACCCCTTATGGCAGCCGCACAAAAGCCACCTGAGTTAAGGAATCTTATTGAATCTCCACGCCCCTATGGGGAAGCCAAGCTTACCAAGCTTCTGTGGGATATTTATGATATTTCTTTATGGACTGATGCAAATGTTTGGTCAAGCGATGAGCCTTATGCCATTACTATTCATTACCTTAGATCCTTCACCACAGATCAGCTTGTTGATAAAACCATTGAGGAGATGAAACGCCTAGGCGCACCATTTAACCCGGAGAATTACCGAAAAAAATTGGAAACACTCTTTCCCAATGTGAATGAAGGGGATCGTATTACAGCTTTCTTTGAATCAGGCTCAAAAGTCACCTTCTTCTTCAATGGCTCCGCTAAAGGAAACGTTAGCAAAGGAGACTTTGCTAAGTATTTTTCTGATATTTGGCTATCTCCTGAAACGGAAGAACCCGAAGCGCGGCGGGAACTTCTCAAAAAGGAATAAATGAAATTAAGCCTTTGAGCAAAAACACCTCCCCTCAAGTCTCCTTATAGACAATATCCTCTATGGCTCCCTCAAGAGTTGGATATTTGAATTTGTATCCAGCTTTCATAAGATTATGGGGGATGACCCGTTGTCCTTTCAGAAGCAGGGCCTCTCCCATTTCTCCAAAGAGAAGTTTCACTATCAAATCAGGTAATTTCAGAAAAGACGGTCTCTTTACTGCTTTTGCTAACTCCTTTGTGAATTGAGCGTTTGTAACAGTTCCAGGGGAAGCAAGATTAAACGGTCCGGCCAGCTCGACGTTCTGAACTAGGAAATCTATTGCCCCCACAACATCATCAATGTGTATCCAAGACATCCATTGCTTACCATTGCCTAGCTGAGCCCCCAATCCAAGCTTAAAAGGGGGAAGCATCTCGGCTAAGGCCCCCTTGTTTTTGCCGAGCACAATCCCAGTTCTTATGATGCAAACTCTTACCCCATATTCTGAGGCTTTCATTCCTTCTGCTTCCCAATCAGCGCAGATTTTATGAATAAAACTATGATGGGCGGGTTTGGTATCTTCTGAGAAGTTTTTTGACGAACTGGTGCCATAAAACCCAATCGCTGAGCCCGTTACCAGAAGGTTTGGCTTGACTTTGGCAGTTTTAATATAATCGACGATATTTTGCGTACTTTGAATACGGCTATCATAAATGACTTTCTTGACGCGATCATTCCATCTATTTTTGTTTAAGGGTTCACCCGCTAAATTTATGATGACATCATAAGATGTTTCTGCGTCATTTAAATTGTCTATAAGAGTTGCTGCTTTTGGCAAATCTGATTCATGGATATTTCGAGTCAAAATAGAAATCCTGAACCCTTGAGCATTAAAATGCTCAGATAATTTCGAGCCGATAAACCCTGTTCCACCGTTTATTAAAATGTGCATGTTTTTATTCACATTCCTGTTATATGAGTGAAAGAGCTACTGGTTTAATACCGGATAGTCTATATACCCTTTTTCACCGGGTGTATACAAAGTAGCAAAATCAGGGTGATTATATGGCCCATCCGTTTTGAAGCGTGAAATCAAATCTGGATTCGCAAGATAGAGCATTCCAAAGGTAATGGCATCCGCTTCTCTATTTTCCAAAGCCATATTTCCTGAAGCCTTGGTGTAGCCACCGTTCGTTACAATAATGTTTTCATAAACCTTTCGAATATGCGGCAAGATCCGCTCTCCTTCTGCATACATCATATGTCCGGGCAAGGCTTCTAATATATGTAAATAAGCAAGTCCTAGTGGGTTGAGAAGCTCTGCTGCCCGAGTGAAAGTTGCAATTGGGTTGCTATCTTGCATATCATTATATTGACCCTTAGGCGATAAACGAACACCAACTTTGTCTGCACCAACGGCATCAGCAAGAGCTTTCGTTATCTCTACCAAAAAACGTAGACGATTGTCCGTACTCCCCCCATATTCATCGGTCCTTTTGTTTGATCCATCTCTGATAAATTCATCAACAAGGTATCCATTCGCCCCATGAAGTTCGACCCCATCGAACCCAGCACGAATCGCTCTTTTTGCAGCTGAGGCGTAGTCCCCAATTGTAACATGGATTTCGTCAATAGTGAGGGCACGGGGAGTCACATAAGGCTTCTTTCCAAGGGGTGTGTGCGATACTCCTTGAGCCACTATTGCTGAAGGACCTACAGGCAATTGCCCGTCTAAAAAGTCTGGGTGGGAGACCCGCCCTGTATGCCACAATTGGAGAAAAATCCGCCCTCCATGGGCATGGACAGCATCCGTGACAACTTTCCAGCCCTGTTCTTGAGCATCTGTCCAGATGCCGGGAGCATTGAGCCACCCATACCCTTGAGGGCTAATGGCTGTTGCTTCTGTAATCAAGAGACCAGCATCTGCTCTCATCCCATAATAATCGGCCATAATCCTCGTTGGGACAGCGTCCGCTTCAGCCCGCCCACGTGTCATGGGGGACATAAAGATGCGATTGCTTAGGCTGTATTTTCCGACAGTTATGGAATCAAATAGGGTTGTCATCGTTCATATCTCCGTGTTTTGCCCTTATAGAGCGCGTGTGTTCAAGTTTTTTGTTAGTGTTGAAATATTTTCAACAATCTCCAAACCCATTGTCACTCTCTTTTACCGCTAAAATACTATACAATCCATTTTCATTAAATGATAGGCAGATGGAAGAAAATTTACATTCATGAGGTTTGTTGAAACCGCCTTGAAACACATCACAACTTCTAGAACTAATTCTATATTAAATCACTCCGAAACAAAAATTCCTGTTGAAGACTAAAAGGGTTAGCAAGATTAACTGGTAAAAAATATTTTTGCACTGTTTTTAACTATCCTTTAAATTTTATCTAAAAAATTTCATTTATCTAGCCGCAATGCATTGTATTTTCGTGTAGGTCTCTTAAGATTGGCTTTGTGTATTGTCTATTCAGATATTTACTTTCGCAGGAAATGTTGTTTTGCAAAGGAATTTACTCGCTTAGCATGTCTGTGTGTGTTAAAAAAGGCTGTTTGTGTCTGATTGATGGCAAAACAGCTTTCTGTCTAATACCCAATATACCCCAATTAAAGACTGAACAATTGAGAAATTGTATTTATGGGGAATACGATTGTAGCTTCTAATAGGATTATTTAAAAATGGAAAAGTTTTTGGTCAGGGAATGAAGTGTTGGTAATGGCTTATTATCTGGAAACAATGGGATGGAACCGTGAAGAAAGAATATAGCACATCGTTCATCAGCGAAATTATCAGTATGGCATGGGCTGACGACATTTCATTTGATAAAATCAAAAATGGCTGTGGCCTCAGTGAGAGCGAAGTCATTAAAATTATGCGCAGCAATTTAAAACTTGGAAGTTTCAAACTTTGGCGCAAAAGAGTTTCTGGCCGAAACTCAAAACACGATAAAAAAATAAAACTCATTATACTTGAGGCAGAGTAAATGCCTGTGCTTCGTCTTATTTTAACCGACCAACTTTCCTACACAATTACTTCACTTGAAGGAATCAAAGCTGAAGAAGATGTTGTAATGCTGTGCGAACTTATGGATGAATCCACATACGTTAAACACCACAAAAAGAAAATTGCATTTTTGTTCTCAGCTATGCGTCACTTTGCCGAAGAATTAAGGTGTAAAGGCTATTCCATTCGTTATGTTAAGTTGGATGACCCTCTCAATACCGGCAGTTTTGCTGGTGAGATAAAACGCGCCATAGCGCAAGTTAAAGCGACTCGCCTTATCGTCACAGAACCCGGAGAATACCGTATATTGCAAAAAATGAAGCACTGGCAAAGTGAATTTGGTATTCCCGTCGAGATTCTATGTGACACGCGTTTCTTGACCACGCATGAAGAATTTGCTTCATGGGCAAAGAACAAGGTGCAATTGCGCCTGGAATTCTTTTACCGCAGAATGCGTCAAAAATACAAAATTCTTATGGAATCAGAAAGCAAACCAATCGGTGATAAGTGGAGTTATGATAAGGAAAATCGAAAACCACCAAAGGCTGGAATGAAGATACCAAAGCGTATCAGTCACAAGAAAACTTCTATAATTGAAGAAGTATTAGAATTGGTCCAGGCCAAATTCACAGATCATTTTGGGACCCTAGAGCCGTTCCACTATGCTGTCACTCGCGACCAGGCATTGCTAGAATTAAATCATTTTATAGATGAATTGTTACATGACTTTGGACGCTATCAGGATGCCATGGTAGCAGGAGAGCCATATCTGTATCACTCGCTGATTTCTTCGTATCTAAATGCAGGTTTGCTTCTCCCTTTGGAAATATGTAAGGCCGCGGAAGCCGCATACCTTGCTGGCAAGGCGCCGCTCAATTCTGTTGAAGGCTTTATTCGACAGATTCTGGGGTGGCGTGAATTTGTTCGCGGCATCTATTGGATGTATATGCCTGAATATGGGGAAAAGAACGATCTTGCAGCAACAAACCCGCTTCCAGATTTTTACTGGGGGGCAAAAACAAATATGTTCTGTGTTGCTGAAGCCGTACGCCACACCCGTGACCATGCATATTCACACCATATTCAAAGGCTCATGATAACAGGCAACTTTGCAATGCTGGCAGGAATTAACGTCAAAGCAGTGCAAGAATGGTATTTGGCTGTCTACTCTGATGCTTATGAATGGGTAGAAATGCCTAACACACTGGGTATGGCTCTATATGGGGATGGGGGCATAGTGGGCAGCAAGCCTTATGCTGCCAGCGGGAAATATATTCATCGAATGAGCGACTATTGCAAGCATTGCCAATATGATCCAGATGTGGTGACTGGGAAGAATGCGTGCCCTTTTAACGGACTTTACTGGGATTTTCTGGTGCGTCATGAAATAAAATTTCGACACAACCAGCGCATGCCATATGTATTTTCTACATGGGATAAATTCGGCATAGAAAAGCAGCAAGCCATTCGTAATCAAGCCTCCCTAACCTTGGAAAAAATGAAGGCAGGTATATTGTAATGTTTATATGATGATTTTTTAGATGTAAGGCTTTCAAGTGTTTGTATTTTAATACTTAAAAAGGGGTGAAAAAATGGCAAAAAAGATGAATGATATTAATCTTAATGTGCATCATGTTCCAAAATCTTTTTCAGATCACATAGCCTATAGAATTGTAAAGTTATTACGCTTCTTTGCAGATTGCTTCTTTACCACTCGTTACGGTCATAGAGCTGTGGTTCTAGAAACGGTTGCAGGTGTTCCCGGTATGGTTGGTGGTATGCTTCAGCACTTAAAAAGTTTGCGGCTTTTTAAAGATGATGGGGGACGAATTAAAGTGCTATTGGAAGAAGCTGAGAATGAACGAATGCATTTGATGACATTTATTGAAATAGCTCACCCAAATTGGATAGAAAGGGCATTAATTGTCATTGCTCAAATTCTCTTTTTTGGTGTTTATTTCCTTCTTTATATTTTGTCACCAAGAACATCCCATCGTTTGGTGAGTTATATGGAAGAAGAAGCTGTTTATTCCTACACTCAGTATCTTCATGAAGTAGAAAGCGGAAAATTGGATAATGTCCCTGTACCTCCTATTGCTGTGAAGTATTGGAATTTAGATCCCGATGCAAAATTAGCAGATCTGATTGTCGCTGTTCGAAGAGATGAAGCCCATCACCGCGATCAAAATAACCAATATGCCAACGAGTAAGGCTTTAAATAATACAGGAATTATGAAATGGCAAATTTCTTAGTCATTGCTGCTTCCAGCACTTTGGGAAGGTCAACTTGCAAACTGTTGCAAGAACATGGCCACCGTGTTTATAAAACCGCACGATCTGGCGATAAAATCACCCCTGATTCTATTTTGGATGCTACAAATTTTGAAGCTGTTGATGCCGTATTTGCTCTTGCTAAGCAAAGTATGGGTTCTATTGATGGTGTTGTTAACTTTGCGGGTTCTCTTCTTTTAAAGCCAGCTTCTTCTATCAATCAGGAACAGTATTATCAGACTATTCAAAGTTCGCTCACCACCTCTTTTGCAACCGTGAGAAGCGCTCAACAACATATTGATGGAGGTGGCTCTGTTGTACTTATATCTTCCGCTGCTGCCTCAATTGGGCTGCCTAATCACGAAGCAATAGCAGCTGCTAAAGCTGGGGTGATAGGTCTAATGCGCTCTGCTGCCGCGACTTACGCACATCGAAATTTGCGGTTTAATGTTGTAGCTCCCGGTCTTACGGAAACAGATTTAACTGATAAAATTATACAAAGTAAGGCAGCTCTTGATTATTCACTTAACATTCACCCGTTAGGACGCATTGGCAAACCTGAAGACATAGCGCGCGCAGTGGTATTTTTTCTGGATCCTTTGAACAATTGGATCACAGGCCAGGTCCTTCATGTAGATGGGGGACTTTCGACGCTCAAAACACCTATTAATCCTAAAAATCGTAATTGAGTTGAGAATAAGGGATATTCCAAATGATGCGCGATTTTCTGTTATTTTGTTGCCGAGCTGGGGAACTCAAAAATCAACTTATTTCTGGCATTTTTCGCAATAATATGTAGCTCTCCCATTTTTAATAAACTTGGTAATAGTCGTCAATTGGCAATGCTTGCAAAGCAAGTGCGCTCGGTTATAAACATTAAAAGATTATTGAAAATACCTAGTATCACCATTTGGTAGGGCATAATCTTGCAAAGTAGATCCCCCCGCACTAATGGTGCGTCTTAACACGTTTTGAGTTTCTATAAGTAAAATCTTTGTTTCTTTCAGGCTAAGCGTATTTGCCCGACGTCTTGGTGACAGCCGAGCTTGCCATAAAGCCTCAGAGGCATAAATACTCCCCAATCCTGCGATAATTCGTTGGTCAAGAAGGGCATTTTTAATGACAATAGTCCGTTGCTTCAAAGCTGCATGAAATACTGAAGCACTTAAAGGTATGTCTCCAAGTGGCTCAGGGCCTAATGTGTTAAAGGGGGGTAAGCTCTTGAGTTGATTTGTGGGGTAAAGTAACAAAAAACCAAAACGGCGAGGATCGCGAAAGGCAATTTTATAGTTATTGGATGCTATAAAAACAACATGGTCATGTGGCCCCGAATTTAAGGAGTAAACATTAAGGTTTTCAATAATCACGCGCCCTGATATACCTAAATGCCAAATGAGGGTTAAGCCATGGCTAAAATCAAGCAAAAGATATTTAGCGCGGCGACTTATAAGCGAAATAAGCTTATGATTAAGTACTGTCTCCAGATTAACAGGCAAAGGATAGCGTAAATCAGGTCGGTTAGCTTGAATCTTTAAGAACGATTGTCCTTTAAGCAATGGTTTTAAAGCTTGGCAAATTGTTTCAACTTCTGGAAGTTCTGGTATAGTGTAATTTTTCTTTATAAACAATTAGCATATTGAGAGGTTTTTATACCTTAATTTCAATCATAATCTCATTACGCCGCAAGAACGGCAGGGTCCATGGTGGATTGTAAAATGCATAAACAGGTTTGCCAACTTCATGAAGTATTTTTGAACCTATGTATTGTTGTAGAGCGTCTAAATTTTTGTGGAGAATGCCCTCCCTTGCCAATCCAGAAAAACGAATAACGGCATAACGTTTTGCGGGAATCGACAAAATCTCTATTTGTTTGTTCTTGGGGCGAGGTAGAGTTTCTAGGGTGTATTCAGAAGGCATTACAAATCTTACATTCCAATGCAAATTATCCAGAGATTCTTGTTGAATAACAGGGGCTGTCATGGAAATTTTCTCACCTTCTTGTTGTTCAACGGGAGCTGTCATGGCAATCTTTTTGCGCCCCTCATTATTGCCAAAGATATAATCTGCAAGAATTCTAAATCCTGCTGAAATGGCATTTTTTCTTTCACCGGTTACTGAAACTTGTGCAACAAGGATGGGTGCATACTCCCGAATCTCAATGTTTTCATCTGAGGAAAGCACTTTATGTTTTGGTTTGTTAACTTGGCTCATGATGGTACCACTCAAAGCAATAATGATTAAGGCGACAAGAAGGGAGACGGAGATGATCAGTTTCTTTGTGATTTTTAGTTTCATAGTCCTTCTCATTATATGATTGACAAGCTGTCAGATAAAATTGGCCGTACAAGTTCATAATAGACTAATAAGGAACCCAAAAATAGGGTATCAAATAGGAAAAGGGGTTTAATGGACGAATAAAAACCAGCCATTTTTTGGCATCGTCAAGATTTAAGGTTTGAAGATAATCCTGCCTTAAATGCCGTCTCAAAGCATCCGTTGTTGACTCTTTATATCTTGGATGAAGAGGACCCTTGTCTCCAGGGGGAGCATGAATGGTGGCATTGCAGAAGCTTGAGCTCACTCCAACGGTCTTTTAAAAAGCGTGGTGTTCAACTTGTCTTCAAGGGGGCAAACCCATCGAAATAGTAAAAAACTGATCAGCGAAATAGATGGTTGCGCAGTTTATTGGAACAGGTGCTGTGAACCTCACGCTATAAAAAGAGATAAAGAGATCAAGTCCCAATTAAAGAATACGGGAATCAGTTGTGAAAGTTTTAAGGCATCATTATTAGCGGAGCCCTGGGAGCTTCAAACAAAAACGGACAAACCGTATCAGGTCTTCACGACCTTTTGGACAGCTTTTCAACGTTTGACATTTCCCAAGCTACTGCCCATTCCAGATATATACGGTTATCAGCCTTCCATTTTCAGTGATGAGATCGAAACTTGGGGGCCGTATAGTTCGATTAAATTTAATGGGAACAAGTGTGACTTATGATGGAATCGCTCTTTTGTGGAAATCAAAATATTTGGGAAGTGTACGAGATGATGAGACAGTCTATGATCAATTCTACAATTTACAAGCTTCTGTTGTGATGATCGAGATTGGCCATACACCTGCCTTACAACAATATAAAGATATATTACAGTCTAGGGAGAAAAAGATTTTTCCGCTCCCTTTACGCAAAGAGTTTGAAATAACTAACTTGAGCTATGCAGGTGACAGTAGTCAGGAAGAAGCAATGGGATTTAAAAAAGTGATTTTATTCGATCATGGCAAGAAATTGGAATAATTTTTTTGCATAGATTTTACATCAATTTTTTAAACGTTTAGCCATTTCTAAGATAATAGTTTGCCTCTCACTTTCAAGATGAGGGTAAATTCATGATGCATCGTGTCGTTCCTTTAATATGAGAGAAAAGGTTGTGTAATTATAAGTTGCTAAAAAATGGTCATTATTAAATATAATCCCATCAAAATTAACATCATTTGAATGAGAAAAACTCTATTGAATACTCCCCACTGGTTTTTTAAACGTCGTAATTTATATGAGGCGAGAGAGCTGTCTAGTTTCAAAAGATCCTCATAAAAATTCATAAAATCTTGAATATATGTAGTTTCATCCTGCCCTTCAAGAAAATCAGGGGTCGTTCTCAAATATATATAGGGGTTTAATTGAAACTTTTTCGCCTCAGCTAATGCTTGCTGAACAACGGCTTTAGCCAGGGCAGAATTTCCTGTTTTCTTCAAATAGGTGGCTTGCTGTTTTAAAATAATTGCATTGATGTGGGGGGGGCGTATACCGCCCCATAAATTGATAGCAAGAGCCTGTAAAGACCACAATATGCCCCAAGGAAAATTCCACCATCCCAATATCCAAGTGCTTAAACTTGCGCTTACGGATATAAGACTTCCACATTTTGCACAAAATATTCCATTGATAGGTATTTTTTGACTGGCTGCGAGAAAGCTCCAAACTTTATAGAAAATGACATATCTGGGTTGTGCAGAAACAACACCACAATTTGCGCACTTGATAGGACCATTTTTGGTTGATGCTGTTGAATGATAATGATCGTGGCTCTTTGATTGTCTTTTAGAGGGGCCTTGTCTGTAATATTTGGGAGGCTCTTGTTGATAGAATGTATGATCTGAGGAATCATATAGTGCTCTTAGTTTAGGATTTTTTAGAGTATTGTAGGCTTCCTGTAGTAATTGAAAGCGAGCCGTTGTGTTGGTATTAAGATTTTTATCCGGATGAAGTTGTTGCGCTTTAAGACGATAGGCTTTTTTGATTTGCGCATCGGTAGCGGAAGGCGGCACGCCCAAAATTTTATAATACCCTTTGCTATCTCCAGCCATCTTTTATCCCTTAATGCTAAATTTTATAAATATATATTTTTTTATTTTGGCAAAATTGAGCTTATCATAACGAAAATTTCAAAAAATGAATATCTGTATTGTCCACATGATAAGGATTTAAAAACCTGTGGGGTAAGTTCTTGGTAAGTCTGCTTTTTTCCAACCATGCACTTCGTGAAGGGGGATAAGGGGTGTTGTAACATCAATATGAATAACCACATTATACTCGAGAGATAAATAGCTCGTGTAATAGTAGTTGATATACTTATTCTCGCGATAAATAACACCCATGGCCCTTTGTAAGGAATGCTTCGGTAAGGGGGTTTCTTTGTCTAAGAAAAGAAGGAACTTTGGTAAATTTAACTGATGGAAAATAGATTCATAACTCACCTGGGGGGCTGGTCTTATATTTCTATTTTCTGTAAATCCGCCCCATTGAGAGGCTGTTGTTACTTCTCCAGTATAAATAGTGAATCCTACTGTATAACAACTCGTTTGATATTTTTTCTTAATAAGTTGTCCCAGCGTTGTTCGCTTTTTCTGAAATGTGTTTGGAGAAGCAACATTGGCAACATGCATATTATGGGCCCAAACAACTATCTTGGGTGTAAAGCCAAGTATATGTTGATAATGCTTGCGCAAATCTTCCAACGTTTCTACCATGTGCTCTTCTCTAAAATTCCAGAGAATCTCCGGTTGTTTTAGCAATAATCTATAATAGTTTTCGGCGTTGGAAATCACTTTAGCGTTTTGGTGAATAAACAAAAGTTCTTCATGGTCTAAAATGGGATTTTGTGAATCGTAAAGTCTGCTTTGTAAAAGTGTGACCAAAAGAGTGAGTAATTCTTCACTACAATTCGGAATTAAGCCTTTATCAGCTGATAGGGCGTAATGCAAAGGATCTTCACTATGGTGATATAAGGATTGATAGCGTTTCCGGGCTTCAGCAGCAACATCAGAATTTAATTTATCCAGGTAATCGAGAACAACATGAATTGAAGAATCGAGGCTGTATAAATCCAGACCATATAAGCCAATTTTAATGGGGTGAATCACGGTGCGATCATTATAAGCCCGCAGCCAAGTAATAAATTCCAGCATAACCTTATTGCACCACATCCAACTTGGAAAATGATCAAAGCTGGCAAGTGCTTTGTATTTGCTAACAGCTTTATCTTTATTCTTTATGTAAGTGTTAACCTTGTAGGCAGCTGTCCAATCGCCCTCAATAGCGATTGCATGAAATCCTTTTTCCTTAATCAAGTGCTGCGTAATCTCAGCGCGCATCTGATAACATTCATTGGTTCCATGAGATGCAGATCCAAGAAGGACAACTTGCGCATCCTTTATCTTATCAAGGAGGGGGGCATAATCCTGGGGAAGGCCATTAAGGGCGATTATATTTTTAGTAAGAAGCTTAAGGTTTGTAAGTTTCATGAAACACTTTTTATAATTTTAGGTTATTCATCACTTTTAAGCACAAAAGTATATTTTTTTATAACAAATTGCTAGATTGTTTGCATAATTCATAAAATGCAACTCTCTGCAAAGTGTAAAATTTATGATGGATGCATTTGTTTTGGGTTAAAATGGCTGATAAGCTCAATTTTCTTCATCTTTTCCTCTGTCAAATTCTTTAGAGTCAGACCTTTTTAAATTTGCACGCAAAAAGATTTTGAAAAAGGGACACGAAACCCATTGCAAAATTTAGTAGACTTGGTATTATTTTTTTGACAATACCAGACAATTTGAGTATTGGGGTGTAGCCAAGTGGTAAGGCAGCGGGTTTTGGTCCCGCCATTCCTGGGTTCGAATCCTAGCACCCCAGCCAATTTATAAAATATAACCCTCTTATCCAATCATTTGAATTTGAAATTGATTATCTGCAATGATAGCAATTTGAAGAGTTCCTCCCATATTTTTGGCCAGTGTACTTGCAAAGTAGGCCACAATTGTTCCCGCAGTTTGATGAGCAAGGGATGTTTTGCCTGTAAGAGCTAACGCCGCATCTTCCCGTAGAAGGGCTGTAGGTCCTTCAGCTGTAATACTCAAATTAGCATTAACGGTTAAAGAACCACCGCGGGGCAAACCATCTGCTGCTGTTATTATAGCAGCAAGGACCAAACGGGCCGGGGGGCCTTGTAGGTTTTCTAAGTTTTGGACTTTCCAAGTTACGGAAATTTTGTTTTCCGGCCAATAATTTTGTAAAGCCTTTTGAATATCTACGCCCGTTGGCTTATCCACGTTACCTGAGAAACCCGTTAAACAACGAAAAAGCTCTAATTTGGAAATTGTAGATTGGGCACTGTAATGAATAAGTTCACGGGTAGAGGGGTCTTGTGGAGCTTGTTCCAACATTTCTAATCCCATGGTAACGGCGCTTGCGGGAGCACTTAAGTCGTGACATATCTTGGCGCACATCAAATGCATTAGAGTCATATCCGTAGTCATAGCGAACTCAATTCATAAAAATTTACCGTGGGAACTTAATATTATATTAAAATTAAAACAACTATTTTATTTTTGCTATTAATTTCTATTGACCAATTAAATTAGGTATCATATTAGTATGGTATCCAGGCTAAACATATAATGTGTTTTGGCCATTGGGTTTGTATAACGTGGTTAAAATATTATTAGGAGTTTATAATGGTTAAGAATTTTGCACTTGCTGCTATCGTTGCTTTGTTTGCTACAACTACTTTTGCTGAAACAAAAACAGAAACAAAAACAGAAGAGCACAAAGCTACAGTTGTTGAAGAAAAAACAGACGCAACAAAGCCTGCAGCAACTGACGCTGAAGCAGCAAAAAAAGACGAAGCAAAGAAATAAGCTTTATCGCATTTTTTTGTTAGATACAAAAAGCGGTGACTTTAGAGTTGCCGCTTTTTTTATTAAGTTCATTTCGGGATTTTTCCTAAGGTTAGCAGAAGTTCACTATGGATTATGCACACGTCTTCCGAAAGTCAACAAAAGGGCCATCAAATCGAAGGGGGTGGGAACTCTTGGTTCAACTGACTCCTAAAGCCTCACAATCAAAACTGGGCGAAGTTTGTAGGGATGCCAATGGCCAGAATTATTTAAAAGTTTATGTCACTGCTGCTCCGGAAGACAATAAAGCAAACAAAGCTTTATTGAACTTGCTTTCTAAAGAATTTCAGATTCCAAAAACAAATCTTCTCATCCTTTCTGGGCAGACTTATCGCCGTAAAGTTATTTGGTTTGGGGGAGATGAGTTGCCCAGTTTAAAAACTCGTTAGACAGGGTTTCCACAAATAGTCTATTAATATTAAATTTTATTTATTTAATTCCCAGTAAACATACTCATAACCTATAGCTTTTTAAGCTACTTTTTCTTTAGCTTGAGGGGGATTCGCAATTTCTTGAGACTGAATAATGATTTTGCGAACTTTCCATTGATTTATAATTAATCCTACAAAGATTAATCCGCAGGATAAATAAGCAAAAGGTGTAAACTGTTCATTTAAAAGAACATGGCCGAAGGAAATCCCAAAGATAGGAATCAAAAGAGAATAGGGGACCACTAGGGAAGCGTCATAGGTGCGCAGTAATATTCCCCAAAGTGTTGATCCTATCCATGTTGAGCCAACCGCGGTAAAAATAAGACAGCTCCAGCCCAACAAAGACATGTGGGAAAGCATTTGGGGTAAGGCCCCGGGTCCTTCATATATAAACGATAATACGTACATTGGAATGGGGGGAATAAGGCTTGTCCACACCACAAGGGAAAACATATTCACCTTACCGGCAAGTTTAACCAATATATTGCAAAAGGCCCAGGAAATCGCTGCGCCTATAATTAAAAGAAAACTAATTAAGGGACTACTTTCATGCAATGTAATTCCAATAAATGCAATTCCTAAGAAAGCGATGATCATACCAATAATCTGATTGGTGCGAACATTATCATTTAAGAAAAATGCGGACAAAACTGTCGTGAACAATGCTTGGCTTTGCAGAACGAGAGAGGCAAGACCGGCGGACATACCCATATGGAGCCCCATAAACATGAATCCAAACTTTATTACGCCAAGGGTTACCCCAATGCCAAAAATTAACATCCAGGAAACGGAAGGTTTCTTAACAAAACAGAGGATGGGAAGACAAGAAATACAGAATCGTGCAGCACAATAAAGGAATGGGGGCATTTCTAGCAGTCCCACTTTGACAGCTATAAAGTTAAAACCCCAAAGGGCTGCGACTAAAATGGCAAATAAGATATGATGAAGTTTCATCTTGATAACTCAAAAGTTCAGAAAAATAATGGTTTAGGCTATATGTAAGAAGCCAAATGAATTTTACAACTATACCATTCCTCTTTATTAAATTCAATAATCTGAATTTCTTAAAATCATTTATTACAAAATGGAGCACTTCATGAGATATTCTAGTTTTTGTATATATAAACTCGATAATTGAGGGAGAGCTATAAATCATACAGCTTCTGAAGTTCGGTCAGGGTAACTTCAAAATTTCGTTCTAAATCTTGCACTAAAATGGGTAAATTCTCAGGTGTTTCTAAGCTAGAACTCATGATCCTTCGAGCGGTTTTTCCGACCAAAAGGATGCCTAAATTTTCAGACATACCGGCAAGAGTATGCGCGTAATTTTTATAATCGTCAGGTGTGCATTTTTTAAGATGATTCACAAGCACTAAGGCATCTTTTCTATATATATCAAGAAGTCTGAGAACTCTTTCTTTCCCCAGATCTGTTATCAACGTCTCTAAAGTATTTGAATCCACAATAGCGGGAGTTAAAGGAGCGGTTAACTTTGATAAGGGGTTATGCGAAGAATATGTGGCATTATCACTTTGCAAAGTGGGCGCATGCCGATGAGGTAGCAAAGCCATTTCTAAGGAAATTTTTGTAATGGGTTTGGTGAGAACTTGTGTAATTCCTTGCTGTAAACAGCTTTCATGCTCACCGATAAAAGTATTTGCCGTTACTGCAATAATAGGAATTGTTCCGTTCGGGAGTTTTCGAAGAGCCTGTGTTGCTTGAAAACCATCTAAAATGGGCATATTAAGGTCCATTAATACAAGATCAAATTTCTTTGATGGGAAAACATCAATAGCTTCTTGGCCATTATTGGCAATAGTTACGTCGTCACCCAATAAAGTGAGGAGTCCGTGCATCACTTCTTGATTAACTTTGTTGTCTTCAACAAGGAGAATATTGAGTTTTCGCTGCTTAGTTGGGATAGGGGACGTATTGGGCATAGAGTGTTCATCTGAAACCGGGATCACTCTTTCTTTAATAGGAATAGTAAACCAGAAAGTACTTCCTTCATTTGGCAAACTTCTAACACCAATTTCACCCCCCATTAATTGTACCAATTCTTTACAAATTGCCAATCCAAGTCCTGTGCCCCCATAAATTCTATTAATGGATTTATTTGCTTGGGTAAAATCTTGGAATAAATTATCTTGAATTTCAGAAGCAATACCAATGCCTGTATCAGTAATTTCAAAATTCAAAGTGCTATTGGTAGGGGAGTCATTTATAAAGTCTGGGGGAATATTTCTAACTTTGAGGGTTATACTGCCTCGAGAAGTAAATTTTGCAGCGTTTGTTAATAAATTCACCAAGACTTGCTGAAGGCGGGTAGGGTCCCCCATCATAAATTCAGGAATATCATCATCTAAATATGTAGTAAAAGTAACATTTTTCTTGATGATATTGGGGCGAATGAGGTCTGAAGCACTTTTTATCACTTGAAGAGGCGAAAAGGGAATATATTCAAATTCAAATTTTCCTGAATTTAATTTTGTAACATCTAAAATATCGTTAACTAGGGCAAGAAGCATTTCAGTGGAATTTACAATGTTATCCGTAAAGTGACGTTGATCGGGGGTTAAAAGTGTCTCATTCAATAAAGTAGTCATACCGATGATGCCACTTAAGGGTGAGCGAAATTCATGACTTAAATTGGAGAGAAACCTCATTCTATTTTGATCAATTTTTTCCTGGTCTAATATAATTGTATATAATTGATTATGAATGTACTTTTGAGGAGTATTATTGATGGCCATACCCGTAACACGAATGAGGTTGTTGTCATCATCGCGTAATATTTTAGCCTGGTTTTCAAGCCAAATATAGTCACCATTCTTACACAAAAATCGAAAATCATCAAAATAGGTGAATTCAATTTTTGAAGAAGACAATTCTTCGAACTTACGTTTAATTTCCGCCTGATTATCGGGATGAATTTTCTCTAACCACCACCCCAGATTATTGTGTTTGGTTTCTTCTTCCGAATATCCGATTAACTCCCTTAATTTGCGAGAAATATAAACTTCATTCTTAGAAGCATTCCAGTCCCAATGACCATCGGCGCATTCCTCTAAAGCAGCGAAATACCAGGAGTCTTGTGTTCCTTTGCTTTCTTTTGACAAAAATGACCTTAAATTTAGCAATTATTGCCTCCTTGAGGATCCGGCGAACCATGAAGGGAGCATTCTTTGTAAAACGCTATTTTTTAAGACAAAATGATGGTACAGCGCGGCAGAAAGATGTAATACAAGAATTCCAATAAATACAAAAGCTCCATATTCATGAATAGTACTTGCGAGCTTGGAAATTTCAGAGTTTTTTTCCATAAAATTAGGAACTGTAAATAGACCATAAATAGAAATAGGATATCCACCGGCTTCAGAAAGGATATAACCACTAATAGGCATCAAGAATAACAAAGAATATAAAACAATAGGACTTAGTTTGCCTATTCGTCGATGCCAAGAGGTTAATTCACGAGGAAGTTCAGGGGAGGGATTGTAGATGCGCCATATAAGTCGTAAAAAAACCAGTCCTAATATGACAATACCCGTTGATTTGTGCAATCCGTAAATAAAGAATTTTGTCGGTGCAGGCTCCATAGCTGTCATAATAAAGCCTACAGCTAACATGCCGATGATCATTGGGGCGATAATCCAGTGAAATGTTTTTGCTATCAATCCATAGGAATTGGAAGTGTTTTTGATCATGCTGTTCTCCTGTCATATAATTGCTTTAGACATGTCCTTAATCTCATGTTAATGAACAATAAATTAATAATATGTTAACACGTATTAAGGATTTATATCGTCTTTCTCTCCGCACTGCATAGCCTTAATATAATTGAATCAAAAGGCAAATTCATTATTTGTAACCTTCTAAAGGAGCCATGTTACCCATGAACGTTTATGTTGCTTTTCCATTAAAAATCATATAAATCTTGAGTTTAAGGACTATTTTCACCTATATGATTTGTTAAGGAGATCCGTTGAATGGCACGCGTTACCGTTGAAGATTGTGTTGAAATTGTTTCCAATCGATTTGAACTCGTTCTGTTGGCTGCTCGCAGAGCCAGAGAAATTTCTGCTGGATCAGGCTTAACAGTAGATCGAGACAAAGATAAAAATCCAGTTGTTGCTTTGCGTGAAATTGCAGAACAAACTATTTCTCTTCCAAGTTTGCATGAAAATTTAATTAAAAGTATGCAGAGGCATGCATTTCGAGATGAGACGGAAGATCTTGATAGTGAATTGGAAGAAGCCTTGCAAGCAGATCGTGGCCTTATTGGAGATGGTTTACTTGAAAAGCTTTCCGACAAAGATGAAGATGAAGAAGATGATATTTTATCAGCCCAAATGGAAGAAGCGGAAGCTGCAAGTCATTTGGATGTTAAAGTTGATACAGAGATTGACATATAAGCAAAGGGATTTTATCCAGGCGTTAGATCAAGAAGAAATGTAAATTTTGCCGAGGATCTATCGAATTTGAGCCCTTTTTAAGGCATAGCATGATTCGTCAATTTGAGTTGGTTGAACGCCTAAAAGCCTATGATCCAAATGCAGATGAGGATCTTCTCAATCGCGCTTATGTGTTTTCAATGAAAGCCCATGGATCCCAAGTAAGATTATCGGGGGATCCGTTCTTTTCTCACCCCTTAGAAGTTGCTTCTTTACTCGTCGACTTGCATTTAGACTGCTATTCTATTGTTACGGCTTTACTTCATGACACTGTTGAAGATACCCTAGCAACGCTAGAAGAAATTCAAGAATTATTTGGCCCTGAAATCGCAAACCTTGTCGATGGGGTAACCAAAATATCTCTTCTCGAGCTCCAATCTGAAAAAACGCAACAGGCAGAAAATTTTAGAAAGCTTGTGTTGGCTATGTCAACCGACATCCGCGTCCTTCTTGTGAAGCTTGCTGATCGGCTTCATAACATGCGTACTCTTCATCATATTCCCTCTGCGGAGAAGCGCCAGCGCATTGCGCGTGAGACTATGGATATTTATGTCCCCTTGTCAGAGCGAATGGGAATGCAAAGCTTTAAGGATGAGTTAGAAAATCTTGCTTTTGCTCAATTGAATCCTGAAGCACGCGAATCCGTGGAAAGTCGGCTGAAATTCTTGCATGAGACCACAGAAAATCCTGTTGAAAACATTATGCAAGAATTGAAAGAAATTTTAGATTCATCTCATATTGCGGCTCAAGTGACTGGACGTGAAAAAACTCCTTATTCCATCTGGGTTAAGATGCAAAGTAAGAATATTGCTTTTGAGCAATTATCAGATATTATGGCATTTCGTATTGCTGTTGACTCTGTTGAGCAGTGCTACCAAGTGTTGGGTGTAATCCACAGAAATTATTCTGTTGTACCTGGGCGATTTAAGGATTTTATTTCTACACCAAAGCCTAATGAATATCAATCCCTTCATACAACAGTTATTGGTCCTTTAAATCACCGAATCGAGGTACAAATTCGTACACATGAGATGCATCGTATTGCGGAGTTTGGTGTTGCTGCACATTGGCAATATAAACAAGGTGATACCCATGATGGCGGACAATATGATTGGTTACGCACTTTGTTAGAAATTATGGAACACGCTACTGGCCCAGAAGAGTTTTTAGAGTATACGAAACTGGAGATGTTTCGTGATCAAGTCTTTTGTTTTACGCCTAAGGGTGATCTTATCTCTTTGCCAAGGGGAGCCTCTTCCATTGATTTCGCTTATGCTGTTCACTCTGCCGTTGGGGATCATACCGTTAGCGTTAAAATTAATGGACGGCAAATGCCCTTGCGAACCATTTTACAAAATGGCGATCAAGTTGAAATTATTACGTCAAAAACACAATCCCCCTCTCCGACATGGGAAAGATATGTCGTTACCGGTAAAGCTCGATCTCGTATTCGTCGATTTATTCATAGTCAACAAAGAGGACAATTCCTCGAACTCGGACGCTCAATTCTTGAGAAAGGACTTAAGAATGAAAAAAAAGAGATATCAGATAAAAATCTTATAGACGCAGTGAAATGCTTGAATTACAACACTATCGAAGATCTTTATATTTCTATAGGAGAAGGCATCCACACAGTTTCTGATATTATAGCTGTTGTATATCCAGACGATAAGCCCTCCTCACCAGTGGTCCCGCCTAAGAAAGTAAAAGCAGCGTCGCCATCCAGTACGGCAATTTCAATAAAAGGTTTAATTGAAGGAATGACTGTTCATTACGCGGCCTGTTGCCATCCTTTACCTGGCGATGCAATTACTGGCATTGTTACGGAAGGAAAAGGCGTAACAATACATACGCAAGATTGTGAAGATTTAAGTAAATTCTCAGATACTGAGCGAATTGTGGAAATAGCGTGGGAGGATGATTTAACTCAAAAAAATCGCCATGCCGGTCGATTGAAAATAACCTTCTTAAATATACCAGGTAGTTTAGCAAGCGTCAGCACGACAATCAGCACGCAAGGAGCAAATATTTCCAACATTAAGGTTGCGAATCGTACCGTTGATTTTTGGGATGTTCTTATTGATGTTGAAGTGAAGAATGTGACGCATTTGAAGAGTGTTATTGCTAGCCTACGGGCACTTTCCATTATTAATTCCGTTGAACGGGTTTAATTTTATAAATATATCAAGAAAGATAATATGGACATGATATTGGGCATTGGGAATGATTTGGTGGACTGTAGGCGGATTGAAAAAACGATGAAACGATTTGGATCTCGGTTTCTTAATCGGGTATTTACGCCTCAAGAACAAAATCGAATGACACAAAAGTCGAATCAAGTAGCAGGTTACGCAAAACTGTTTGCAATGAAGGAAGCCACTCTTAAAGCTTTAGGGACGGGACTTACCAAGGGAATTTTTTGGCAAGATATTGAAATATTTAGAGAATTTATGAATGCACCTTCCGTTGAACTTTCAGGTATGGCAAAAGAAATACTTAAAAAGCAAACTCCAGAGGGATATAAAGCTTATATGCATATAAGTGTGTCTGATGAGTGGCCATATGCACAAGCATTTGCTATGATCAGTGTAAAACCAGTTTAAAATTAAGGGAATAATAGATTATGAAGAGAGCGATTCAGGAAATTCTTGGCCTTGCGTGGGCATTTATTGTAGCTATAGTTATACAAACTTTTCTGTTCCAACCTTTCTATGTTCCCTCGGGCTCTATGTATCCTACCTTAGAAATTGGTGACTTCTTTGTTGCCTCTAAATTTAGCTATGGGTACAGCGTTTATTCATTACCATGGTTTCATCCCCGGGTTTTTGAAGGGCGTATTCTGGAAAAAGAGCCAAAGCTTGGGCAAGTTCTTGCTTTTAATGGTGAACCCAATTCAACGGATGATTTTATTAAACGCTGTGTTGGATTACCCGGAGATCGCGTCCAAATGCGCGAAGGTGTTCTTCATATTAATGGTCATGCATCTTTACTTGTGCGCACCGCAGATTATTTAATGATCGATCCCCGCAAGCCTGGGGAAGTAAAGGTTATTCCTCAATATGTTGAAACGCTCCCTAACGGTGTCAAACATAATATCTTGAAAGATAAGCCGTTTGGACAAGGTGAATTTGATAATACGGAGGAATTTATTGTTCCTCCCCGACATTACTTTATGGTGGGTGATAATCGGGATCATTCCTGGGATAGTCGTGCAAAATCGCCTATAGGGTTCGTTGAAGCAGAAAAACTTATTGGACCCGCTCAAATGCTTTGGTTTTCAACAGAAGCAAAGTGGTATGAACCGCAGAGATGGCTTTCAGGTTTGAGAATAAGCCGCTTCTTTACTTGGATAAGGTAAGGGCATATTTTTCAAGCGAAAGTAATCCTATGAGCTCCAAAAAGTCTTCCTCAGCCTTGTGGTTATATGGTATTCATGTCTGCCATATGGCCCTAGAGAATCCCCGTCGTCAAATCCTTACAATCTGGGTTACCAACGATGGCATTTTAGATAAGGTTCTGACTTCAGATAAAGGGACAAATCATCAAAGTAAAGTGAAACAAGTTGAACGACAGAAATTAGAGTCCGTTTTGCCTGTAGGGGCTGTTCATCAAGGAATTGCGATAAATGTGGCGCCTCTACCCTCATATATGATTGATGATATCGAGCAAGACCAATCTGCCAATCAGTGTGTCGTGGTTCTAGATCAAGTAAGTGACCCGCATAATGTAGGCGCAATTTTACGTTCAGCTGCCGTATTCGGGGCAAAAGCAGTCATTCTCACTGACCGTAATGCCCCACCTGAAACGGGTGTGTTAGCCAAGTCAGCGTCTGGGGCATTAGAAATTGTGCCCCTCATACGGGTGACAAATCTAGCCCATGCTCTCAAAGATCTGAAAGATATTGGATTTTGGTGTGTGGGGTTTGCCGAGTCTGGTACTCAAACATTGGACCAAATTGATCTCAAAGGTAAAGTTGCCTTAGTGATGGGAGCAGAAGGGGACGGAATGCGTCGCTTAACAAAAGACTTGTGCGATTTTACGGTGTGTCTTCCTGTTGCGTCTACTTTTAGTACCTTAAATGTATCTAATGCGGCGACAATTGCCTTGTATGAAACCTTTAAAATGCAACAGAAGGTTTGATTTTACGGTCTAACGTCTTCTGTATCTTTGTTTAATTCAACAACATTAACTTTCTCATTTCCAATAAAACCCCATTTCTCGGACTGCGTGTGCTTTTTAACGAGTTTTTCCAAAATACTTTTTTCCCAATTTCGTGCTTTAGCAATGCGGGGAATTTGGAACAAAGCAGCATGTACTGATATATAGGGGTCATAACCACTGGCCGAAGCAAAAAGTAAATCGTGCGGGACAGAAACTCCTGGGGCTTCCTCTGTGAGGGTTTTTAGGCGCTCGTTAACTTCTTGAGCCAGTTTTTGACTTGTAAAAGATAGATTAGACGCACCCGAATAGGAGCCACCACTTGAAGAGGGACGACCCTGAAATAGGTCTGCACGTTGGATGGGATGTATAAGAAGTGAGGGTGAGGATTTGATGGGAATCAAAAGTTGAATGCCTGCCAATAATGTTGGGTAAATAATCCCTAAAGCTATAGTGGAGATCGCTGTAAAAAGAATGCTGACTTGGATTTGTTTTTTCATAGTTTCAAAGCACCTTTAAATAGCAAATGATGATATCAATGGCTTTGATGCCAATGAAGGGGACTACAATTCCCCCCAGACCATAGATTAGCAAATTTCTGCGCAATATTTCGACAGCTGTGGCCGCACGATATTGTACCCCCTTTAAAGCTAAAGGAAGTAGACCAACCAGGATTAATGCATTAAAGATAACGGCGGATAAAATAGCGTTATTGGGTGTGGAAAGATTCATGATGTTGAGCACTTTGAGCCCTGGATAAATGCTGGCAAAAATCGCTGGAATGATAGCAAAATACTTTGCCACGTCATTAGCGATACTAAAAGTTGTTAAGGCCCCCCTTGTTATTAACATTTGTTTGCCGACGGCTACTACATGAATGATTTTTGTGGGATCAGAATCTAAATCTATCATATTACCCGCTTCTTTAGCAGCTTGGGTGCCTGTATTCATGGCTAAGGCAACATCGGCTTGAGAAAGAGCAGGCGCATCATTGCTTCCATCTCCACACATGGCAATTAAATGACCTTCACTTTGGGCTTGGCGAATGTAGTTAAGTTTAGCTTCAGGTGTAGCGTGAGCTATTACATCATCGATGCCAGCATCAGCAGCTATTGCACGGGCAGTTAAGGGGTTATCTCCCGTAATCATGACAGTTCGAATTCCCATGCGTTTAAGCTGTGCAAAACGAGCTTTTAAACCTGGTTTAATGATATCTTTTAGGTGAATTAATCCGAGCAAGGTTGCTTGAGAATCTTCTGCTTTCATAATGGCTAAGGGCGTTCCCCCTGAATTCGAAATACGCTGAACTTCTTGAGTAAAGAAATCAGAACTTGCATAAGAGTCCCCGCTGACTTCTTTCATATAATGAAGCACAGCATCTGTAGCGCCTTTCCGGATTTCAAAATTCTTGTAGCGAATACCACTCATACGTGTATGGGCGCTAAAAGCAATAGAATCATATTTCTTTAATGACTGAGGAGGGGCCCAGTCGTATTTTTCAATGGCTAATTGAATGATAGATCGTCCTTCAGGTGTTTCATCTGAAAGAGAGGCAAGACCGATGCTCTCTACAAGGTCACTCATATCAATCCCTGGCATCGCAACAAATTCACATGCACAACGATTTCCAATAGTAATTGTGCCAGTTTTATCAAAGAGCATAACATCCACATCACCCGCTGCTTCAACGGCACGTCCCGAGGTTGCGAGTACATTTAATTGGAGAAGACGGTTCATTCCGGCAATGCCAATAGCAGATAATAATCCCCCAATTGTCGTTGGAATGAGAGTAATAAGAAGAGCAATTAAAATCACAACATCAACGGATTTTGATTGAGAAAATGAGGCCAAAGGTAAAATGCTCGCAACGACAACAAGAAAAATAAGGGTCATGGCTAAGAGAAGAATTGTTAAAGCGATTTCATTGGGTGTCTTTTGTCGGAAACTGCCCTCTACCATGGCGATCATTCGATCGAGTGCTGTATCACCTTGTGCAGCTGTGATGCGGATACGAATCCAGTCAGATAATACTTTTGTTCCTCCTGTAACAGCACTGCGATCTCCTCCACTTTCTCGGATGACCGGCGCAGATTCGCCTGTAATGGCAGATTCATCTACGGAAGCAATTCCCTCAATAACATCCCCATCACTGGGAATCATATCATTAGCTTCTACGAGAACAACATCTCCAAGGGCTAGTTGATGAGCTGGGACAATTTCATATTTCTTGCCTATACATCTTTTAGCCATAATTTGGGCACGTGTGGCTTTGAGATTCTCAGTTTGGGCTTTCCCTCGTCCTTCAGCAATAGCTTCAGAAAAAGTGGCAAATAAAACCGTTGCCCATAACCAAAGAGTAATTTGAAATGTGACGCCAAATGATTCCAAATTTGATTGCCAATAGCAATAAAAGCTAACGTAAATCGCGCCAATTTCAACAATAAAAATGATGGGATTACGCCAAAGGACCCAAGGGGCTAGTTTTTGAAAAGATAAAAGGATTGTGTGGAATAAAAAAGAAGGACTCCACAAGGACACAGCCCTTAAAGAATGTTTCATAGGGACGGGATTAAGGGCCATGAGGATACCTGTTCAGCTAGAGGTCCAAGGGAAAAAATAGGGAAAAATATTAAAATGCTTGTCATCAGAATAACAGCAATAAGTAAACCAATAAAGAGCGGACCGGTTGTTGGAAATGTTGCTGTTGTTGCAGGGATTTTTGGCTTTTGGGCTAAATTCCCCGCAAGAGCTAACACCGCAACAATAACAACAAAGCGTCCTATGATCATAGTTAGGCTTGTTGTGAGTTGATAGAAAGGGGTATAGGCTTTAAGACCGGCAAAACTGCTGCCATTATTAAATGAAGTGGAGGCAAAAGCATACAGAATTTCCGTTAAGCCGTGAGGGCCGGGATTGGAAACAGCATGAGGTGCATAGAGTATGCCAAGGGCGGTAAATACCAAAACGAATAGTGCGGGAATCATAAGAGCAAGAACAACCATTTTCATATCGTAAGGCTCAATTTTCTTACCCAAATATTCTGGTGTGCGTCCCACCATCAAACCAGCTAAAAATATAGCTAAAATCGCATAGAGTACGATGAGATATAATCCACTACCAACGCCTCCAAATATGACACCCCCACATAAAATATTAGATAGAAATTCAAGTCCAGTCAGGGGGGGGAAACTCGATAAAGCTGCTGTCGTTGCTCCTGTACCCGTTGTCGTAGCTGTAACATTAAAGAATAAAGTTCCTATCCATCCAAAATGCGTCTCCATGCCCTCCAGGGTCGGCCCCCAGGGGATCATTGCTGCATACTGAGCCAAAAAAGCACTGCTCAATGCTGTCATAAATAATATGACCATAGCCTTTAATAAGGCACTTCCCTGGGCAGGTTCATTGACCATTTTTCCGTAAGTCTTTGGAAAACTGAATACAATTAGTAGCATTGCTGAAATTTCTACAAGGTTACAAAAAGCAGAAGGACATTCTAGGGGATGAGCAGAATTGGCATTAAAAAATCCACCTCCATTTGTTCCTAGCAGTTTAATAGCTTCCTGACTTGCGATGGCTTCAAAAACTGTTTGCGTCATTCCCAGACCCATAAAGAGGATGGAAAGAAGAAAAGATAAGGGAACAAGCACCCAAAGAGTCATGCGTGTACAGTCTACCCAAAAGTTACCCAAAGTTTTTATTTCATTGATTTTGGAAACGTTGAGGGTCGAGGGAGTTTTTCTTTCCATGAATGAGCGGGTAAGGGCCAAGGCAATAGACATTCCTGTTGCGGCGCTTAAAAACATTTGGACACTGAGTCCCCCCATTTGCACAAAATTAGAAAGCGTTATTTCCGGGGTATAGCTTTGCCAATTTGTGTTTGTCACGAAACTGATAGCTGTATTGAAAGCTTGAATAAAGCCAATATTTGCGCGGGTTGAATATAAGCTTTGCGTCATTTGCATAATGAGGAGAAAAACCGCTCCCACAAGGTTTAAAGTAATGGCTGATAACGCATAAGTTTGCCATCGGTGTTCAACTTCGGAATTTATTCCGATTCCCTTGTAGAATCGATTGGCTAACGGAGAAAAAATTTTATCAAGTTTTGTGGGTTCTTTTAAAGCGACTTTTGCCATATAAGAGCTTAACGGGCGGCTTAGAAACCAGACAATTCCAAAAACAAAGGGTATTTGGAATAATGTTATCCATTTAAACTGATCTGCCATAAATCAAAACTTCTCAGCAGACAATAGCATGAATAGAATATAAACGAATAAACAGCCTGCCATACTTGTTGCTACGGTCAATTCCATATCATCTCCATCATGGTTACACCCTGCTTCTATTTAAAAGGATGGCATATATTTTAAAGATCAACAAGGGGAGGATGAAGTATTTTTAAGAAGGAAATCATTTGTACGAATTTATAAGTTATTCAATGCCATAAATGTCAAAAATTTTATTATATGATTCTGTACTTTCTTCAAATAGTGATGGTAGGATTAGTTAAATTAAATTGCTGAGGTGACAGTGAATATTACATCATATTGGCTTTATCGTTATGGGGCACTATTAAGCATCTTCTTCTTTTTCATCTGTCCTATTTATGCGATTGATTCTATTGAGAACTTTTCGATGTTTCGCTTTGAAAGTGCGCAAGCCCATCCCAATCAAAGAACTTTTTACCTACTTGTTACGAATGCTCGGGTAAATTACTCTAATTTACCCTTAAGTGTGCGAGGAAAAATTGAACAATGTCGATCACTGTATGTTGAAAATAAATTCCCACCCTCTGCTGATGAACACCAAAGGGCACACCTTGATTATGATTATTCCAGAAATTTTCAGGATTCGGATTGGTATGCAAATTTATCACCATATTCTAGAGATATATTAAGCACTCTATTTGAGCAGCGGGTAATTGAGCTCATTCAAAAATGGCGAATTCAATTTGCTTATGCATTATTAATTGTCTCTCGATGTCCTGACGATCCAAATAATGAAGTCATCAATCACCTGGGTCATATGTTTTCTGAACACCAAAAGCCCACAGAGGGAATTTTCAGCACGCAAGACATAATAGATATGGCCGCTTCACATCCTTGTTCAGATCAAGAAATCCAGGAAGCAATTATTTATTTTGGAGAAAATCATACAGATACAAATTCTTTAACTGTATTGGAATCAACAAACCTTGCTCATACGGAAAAAAAGTTGGAGGTTGAGAAAAATTCAGGAAATCCCGTAGTAAAATTTTCTAATCGACTGTATTTAAATCTATCGGCTCTATTTGTCGAGCGCCTTCTCGAAACTTCAAAAACATGGGTAGGACCCTCAATTGTTGCCATTGGAAACCAACTACGGCTCGTAACAAAAAAAGGAATAATTGCTTTATTTCAGGAAAAAGGCTGGTGTGTTAAGCGTTTGACGCCTAAAGGACAATTTGTTTGTGTAAAAAATTATTGTGAAGAGGAAAGTGAATCCTAAAGATTTCATCACAGATGGTGAGGATGAAATACCGCTTTTGCCTCTCTTTAACACTGGGAGTTACTTTTTTTATGGAGTTGATGAATGCTAGTCGTTATTCATACGTGTAAAGATGCCTTCCACTATATGGCCAAAAATTTCATATCGCCATCCATTCATAATACGATTGCCTTCGAGGTGCTCTTCTGCTAGAGCAATTAAATCTTGTTTAGGGGCAATAAGTCGGGCTGGGACATTTAAGCTGGTTGCGACTTCATTCAGCTTATCGCGCAAAATTTCTAACCGTTGGCGAGCCAAAGATGATAAAATTTGCTTCTTAGGTGCTTCGGGCCAGGTTGCTTTTGGTTTATTCAGGGCTATTTGAGATATGGAGAAAAGTTCTTCGAGTAGATCATCTGTTAGAACATGTGAGTCTGCCATTACTTTAAGCTCATTTACCGTTTTTGGGAAATTCAGTCCCATTTTTAAAATGCACTCATCACGTAAAAGGCGTCCTCGATTAATATTTAAACGGATTGCATTGGTTTCTCTCCAAGCGCAAACATCTTGCATAAACCCAAGATTTTGAGGTTTTTGTCGATGAGTATGAAGACGTAACCAGGCATTTTGGGGATCTGACTCATAAGTTGAGGAACTCAGAAGCGTAGTAATATCCTCAGCCATCCAATCCCATCGATTAAGTTCAAGAAGACGATTTTTTAAAATATCATAAGCTGGCAAAAGGTGGTTGACGTCTCCTTGTGCATAAGTGATTTGCTTGTCGCTTAAGGGACGCCGAGACCAATCCGTATATTGGGACTCTTTCTCGAGATCAATATCGAAAAGCGTTTTGACCAGTGTGCTATACCCAATTCCATCTCCCATACCACAGACCATGGCCGCTATTTGCGTATCAAAAAAGTTTTGAGGAAGGGTGTGCCACTCGTGCCAAAATATTTCTATGTCTTGACGAGCGGAGTGAATTACCTTTGTAATATGAGAAGCGGCGAGTAATGCCTGAAAGGGACTGAGGTCCAAATCGATCAGGGGGTCAATCAAAATAGGCTCGTCTTGGGTTGTTGTAGAGCTTGTCAGTTGTATAAGACAAAGCTTAGGCCAAAAGGTTCTTTCGCGGACAAATTCTGTGTCAATACCTATGGCTAATGGTGCCTTAGACGCGAGTAAGGGATTGCAAAAATCTGAAAGTTGGGCGTTCAATGTTATTATCTTCATGGAGGTCAGTGTATCAAGAGATTGATACTTAAGGCGATAAAAAATGATGAAATTCATAAAATAGTTGATTCTTTCGTTGACAGAGATGCCTAAAATCCACTAGATCAGGAAGAGTAGAGGGCTGGAAGGGTGGCCGAGTGGTTAAAGGCAGCAGACTGTAAATCTGCCGACGTTAGTCTACGTAGGTTCGAATCCTACCCCTTCCACCATATTTTGACCCCTTTCTGAAAAGTGGTCTGGGTAATTTGAGAGGTGAACTTTGCGGGTGTAGCTTAGTGGTAAAGCCCCAGCCTTCCAAGCTGGTTATGAGGGTTCGATTCCCTTCACCCGCTCCATTATTTGTGTATTGAATGCTAACGTATAAACAGGGTTTGGAACGATGACGAAAGCGAAATTTGAGCGGAATAAGCCGCATTGTAACATAGGAACGATTGGTCACGTTGATCATGGGAAGACATCATTGACAGCCGCGATAACGAAGATATTGGCAGAGAAGGGTCAAGCGA